>DASQFE010000543.1:0-1543 GCA_035633295.1 Ilumatobacteraceae bacterium
GGATCGGATCACGACTCGGATGCGCCGCGCCGACCGCGTGGGACGGACCGTCACGCTCCGATTCCGGTTCGACGACTTCTCGCGAGCGACGAGGTCACACTCGCTCGGTGATGCCACGGCCGGCACCGGCACCGTGCACGCCACGGCCGTCGCACTTCTCGATGCCGCGTGGCCGCTCGTCGACGCGAAGGGCATCACGCTGCTGGGCGTTTCGGTCGGCAATCTGAGCGATCTCGACGCCGTGCAACTCACGCTCCCCTTCCGGCGCTGCGACTCCGATCAGCTCGACGACATCGTGGACGCCGTCCGCGACCGGTTCGGTTCCGGCGCCCTTCAGCGAGCGGCGACCATGCGAGGCGACCCTGGCATCCAGATGCCGATGCTGGCGGACTGAGCTTCGAGTGATCGTCAGTGGCGGCCAACACCTACATTCGAGGCCATGAGCGCACGAGATCGACTGACCGGACCGAGCAACACCGGCGTCTGGTACTTCACCGACGCGATGAGCGCAGGCCAGGCCGGCGAAACGGCGGGGAGGATCGAGTCGCTCGGCTACTCCACCCTGTGGATTCCCGACACGATGGGCCGAGACCCCTTCGCCCACATCGCCTGGCTCGGATCGCAGACGTCGACCCTTCAGTTCGCCACCGGCATCGCCAGCATCTTCCATCGTCACCCCGGCCCGATGCTGCAGGCCGCGAACACCCTCGCCGAACAGACCGGCGGCCGCTTCGTCCTCGGCCTCGGCGTCAGCCACGCCCCGATGGTCGAAGGCGTCCGCAAACTCGACTACTCCAAGCCGCTCAGCCAGATGCGCGACTACCTGGCGGCGATGGACGCCTCGATGTACATGGCAGTCCCGCCGACCGACAAGCCGCTGCGTCTGCTGGCGGCACTCGGGCCGAAGATGCTGGAGTTGTCGGCCGCAGCTGCCGACGGCGCCCACCCCTACTTCGTCACACCCGAACACACCGCGGAGGCTCGGGAGGCGATCGGCCCGGACAAGCTGCTGTGCGTCGAGCAGAAGGTCATCGTGTCGACCGATGCCGACGCTGCGCGCGCGGCGGCCAACATCCAGATCGATCGCTACGCCGGCCTGCCCAACTACCGCAACAACTGGCTGCGAATCGGGTTCACCGACGACGAGATCGAACAGCGCGCCCATCGCTTCGTCGATCACGTCGTCGTGTGGGGTGACGCCGACACCGTGCGCGCCGGCATCCAAGCCCACTACGACGCTGGGGCCGACCACGTCTGCATCCAGCCAGTGTCGACCGAGGGGCCGCTCACGCTCGACTGGAATGCGCTCGAGGCCCTCGCGCCATCGGCATGACGAACTGGCAGCACGTCCGCTACGACCGGCCCGCCGAACGGGTGGCTCGGATCACGCTCGCTCGCGCGGAGATGGCCAACGCTCAGAACTACCTCATGATCTCCGAGGTGAACGAGGCGTTCGACGTTGCGGCGCGTGACGACGATGTCCGTTGCATCGTGCTGGCCGCCGACGGCGACCATTTCTCGTCGGGGCACGATCTGAGTGATC
>DASQFE010000544.1:0-1726 GCA_035633295.1 Ilumatobacteraceae bacterium
CGTGCATCTTGCCGAGCCCGTCGGTCTGCGTCACGCCGTGCACGTCGGGGTACTGGCCCGTGAAGATCGTCGGTCGGCTGGGCACGCAGGCCAACGAGCCCGTGTAGTGACGACCGAATGTCACGGCGTGGTCGTCGAACCAAGCGCGCCCCGTCAGAGTCGTTCGTCGCCCCTGCGTGATCTCGGCGCTCTCGTACGACGGGGCCGCGCGTTCCTCGTCGGTCATGATTATGATCACGTCGGTTCGGGTGGTGCGCATGCGTTCTTCTCCGTTGTCGCGAGTTGTCCGGCGAGGTGATCGGTCAGTCCGGAGATCATCTCGTCGGATGCCGAGGCCAGCTTGCGGCCGACGATCCGGGCGACGACCTTCTGGGGTGGACGTGACCCGGCGTCGATGGTGCTCGTGAGGGTGACGGCGGTCCCCGCTCGCTCCCGCTTCAGATTCCACGTGTTCGTGACCGAGTGGACCACCTTGGGCAGGCCGGTCAGTGCATACGACAGGACCGCGGTCGTGTCATCCGTGGTCGTGTGATCCGTCGGTGGGGTCCACTCGGTGACGGTCTCGACCAGGGTCGTGCGTCCCGCCTGGATGCGGCGAGCGGTACCGACGCCCGAGGCCTGCTCGGTGAGAAGGCACGAGTGGTCGACGTTCGGTGCCCACGTACTGATCGCCGCGAAGTCGGACAGCACGGCCCACACCTCCTCGGGCGTGGCGGCGATCGTCCCGGTTCGCTCGACGCTGATCATCGGGGCACCCGGTCGCGCGCCGCCGGCATCCAGTTCGGACCCGCCGTGAGGTCGATGCGCTCGACCAGTCGGGCGCCAACCGGCTCAATGAGGTCGAGGAACTGGTTGGTGCGCTGTTCGCCGAGGGCGCGCCAGGCCACCGATGCGAGGTCGTCGAGGCGGTCCTCCAGTTCCTGGCGGTACTCGATGCCGCGTGCGTTCACCGAGCTGTCGGTGGCGAGCCCTCGGCGTTCGAGTTCGGCGAAGGCTGCGGCGAGCGCAGCGTCGTCGGCGCCGCGGCTGCGCGGCAACCAGTCGTCGGCGTAGTAGCGCCAGGCACCGTCGAGGATGCCCGCCTCGATCTGGCCGATGTCTTCAGCAGTCTGGATCGCCCAGTGCGTGTCGCCGCGCCACTCGCGGATGCAGTTGATGGCCAGCCAGGCCGACAGCAGCGCGTCGTCGGGTCGGGGCCACTCGCGCAGGGTTGCGAACAGCACTCGGCCCGCGATTGGCAGTTCATCGGCAGCGGCCCACAGCGGCTCGGCGAGGCCGGCGAGTTCGTCGCAGATCTCGGGCACGTGGGCCCGGAGCCCGGCGACGACGCCCTCGTCACGGGCGGCGGCTGCCGCCTCGAACGTGGTGCGCTCACGGCACTGGTCGAGGCACATCGAGATGAACGGCGGGCTGATCGAATAGAACGCGGCGGCGACAGCTGCGTTGCCGACCGCGCCGAGCGTGGCGCCTCGCGTGGAGATGTAGTAGCCGAAGGGATCGGGTCCGAGAGCGGTGTAGTGCTCGATCGCAACCGGATCCCAGTAGATCCATCCGACCAGGCGATGCGATGCCAGCCCGGCTCGCCGGGTCAGGTCCAACCAGTCGGTGGCCGCCTCTTCTTCCCGGTTTGCGTGACGCTTCGGTGGGGACGTCCCAACCGAAGTGTCACGCAAACGGTCGTTGGAGGGGGAGGTCATCGGCCGATGACGTCGATGAGGAGTTGCGC
>DASQFE010000545.1:0-9197 GCA_035633295.1 Ilumatobacteraceae bacterium
CCCGCTGGCGGCCAGCCTCGGCGAAGTCGACGGCTACGGTGAGTGGCCCTAGGTCCGATCGGTGGAGTGACCTTCAGCCGCGTTTGGTGACGCTTTCGGGGCCATTGCGGCCCGGGATTATGGGGCACTCGGTAAGGGCCGGACTGTGTTGGCTATCACGTGACCGACGATGGATTATCGGGCGTCGTTACTGGGCGCTTCGGCGACGACGTTCGAGTGCTTGCGGTGAGCGCCCATACCGGACGATCGGTATGGCGCCGACGATCTGTCTGCCGATGGGCGCGCTCGACGGGGTGGCTCCAGAGTCGCTCTAGTGTGGGTGGTGTGTCGTTGCCTTCTGCTTACGACGTGCTCAAGGTTCAGTTGCGGCATACGTGGCTCGATGCGCGCCGAGTACTCGAGGGCGTCACGGAGGACGATTATCTCTGGGAACCGGTGTCGCCGTGTTGGTCGATTCGCAGGCGCGGGTCGTCCGTCCGGGGATGGGGATCTGGCGAGTTCGTGTGTGAGGACGCATGGCCGCCGCCCCACCCGCTGCCGACGACGACAATCGCGTGGCGTGTCATTCACCTCGCTGCCTGGACGGATATCTACCGGCAATTTGCCTTCGGCGGTATGCGGCCAGACCTCAACGACTTGGACGTGCCTGGTGACTTCAGCGCTGGGCTTGCGTGGCTGTACGGAGCGCAGGACGATTTCATCGACGCAGTCGACGCGCTGAGCAGCGAGGCGGTGTTCGAGCAACGGCCCGCCCACTGGGGCGAGTCGGTGCCGGTCGTGCGCCTCGTCACCATGATGTTGACCGAGCATGTTCATCACATCGCCGAGATTGGCGTGCTGCGTGACCTTCGGCGCGGGCACGCTCGAAGCCAGCCGCCGCCGCCACCCATTGCGGATCCGAGCTGGTGGTCGGGGACGCAATCGGCAGGCGCGTAACTGCCGATCTGCGTTTCCGCTCTCCGGACGAAGTTGCGTCTCGCCGCGTGATTTCCGGGCACTCGGCTTGGGCCGCGATGCAGCGCGACGTGACTTGTCGATCACGGGATTTACGCGCAGTGTTCTGTGCGGGATGGCGCCAACGAACGTGTCGATCCTGACCATCCATCTCACTGCCTTCTGCAACTGGCAGCTTGAGCGTGACGCCCTCGGATGCTGCGCCGATCAGCGGAGCATCTTGCCGAGAGCGGCGAATCGCAGCATGTGCGCCTGTCCAGCGTGGAGTGCGTACTCGTCGATCATCTTGATCAACACCGCCGCCAAGGATTGACCATGGCCCAGTCCCTCGGTGTCGAGCGAAGCGCACCCGGCGATGACGCTGTCGGACTTCTCGACCTCGGAGAAGTACGTGCGCAGGTCGTCATCAACGGTCTCGACCGAACCGCCGGCGTAGTCATCGTCACCGTAGAGCGTTGCTTGCTCTCCACCGCCCAGACCCCAGCTGACGAAGATGTGCTCCATCTGCGTCATGTGGCGCACCAGCCCAAGTACCGAGAGCTCCACCGGCGGGACCGACCAAGCAACAATGCCTTCCGGCGTCAGGTCGCGCAGCTTTCGAATGAATTCGTGGCGCTGGTAGCGATACCAGGTTTCGAGGTACTCACGAAGATCGGCATTCATCTCCGGCTGGTCCGCTGCGGAGAAGTTCGCACCGCTCAGTGCCTCGATGGACATGCCGATTCACCGTAGCCGGGCTCGACAGGGCCCCAGCACGGACTGGCCGGATCAGGTCCACGTCGTGCCGTGATTACCTCGCGCCACGCTTGGGCCGGACTGCAGCGCGACTCGGGCGGCTCGGGCCGGATTACGGAGCGGACGTTATGCGTGCGTCGTCGCCGAGTTTCCTGCCGGTCTGGACCGGTTTCCTACGTCGTTCTCCGCTGTCGTTCTGCCTGCGCCCAGTCACGACGACGCGCGTCGCCATGGGGCACTCGTAGGTCGCCACGTTGTCCCGCGGAGAGCGACTCAGTTGAGCTGTCGGAGCAGAGCGCCGATCGATTCCTCGATGTCGACCTTGCGGAGCCCGAGCGACACGAGTTGACCCTCTGGTTGGTCTTCGAGGAGCGCAAGGAGGATGTGTTCGGTGCCGATGTAGTTGTGTCCGAGCCGAAGCGCCTCGCGAGCCGTGAGCTCAAGCACTTTCTTGGCTTGGTCGTTGTAGGGAATCAGCCCTTGTCGTACCTCGCCGCGAGGCGGCAGGGCGGCGGTCATTGCGTTGCGGACCGCATCCAGCGTGGTCTGCTGTGCGATCGCTTGGGCGGCGATCGCCTCGGGTTCGGACAGCAGTCCGAGCACGAGGTGTTCCGGCTGTACGTGGTCGTGGCCTGCATCGTGTGCGGCGTCATGCGCAGCCGTGATGACGTTCTTCGCTCGCGGTGTGAAGCGGCTGAAGTCGGCTGCTGAGGGATCGGTGACGTCTCCGGGGTCCTTGGGGAGGAACCGCTTCCGGGCGGCTTGCTTGGTGACTCCCATGGCGCGACCGATTTCGGTCCACGATGCGCCGGAGCGTCGGGCCTGATCGACGAAGTGTCCAATGAGATGGTCGGCGAGGTCGTCGAGATGGTCAGCAGCGACCATCGCGCTGGTGAGTTGCTCGAGTTCGTCGGCGTGAACCTTGCGGATCGCGTCGATGAGGTCATCGAGTCGAACGTTCGACGAAATGGAAGAATCGGTCATGCGACAACCTTACGTTGTCGAGCGAGCCGATGACAACCCTAAGTTGTCTTGCCGTGGGATCGCACGTACAGCCCGCCGGGAACCCGGTCGTGGGCCACTTCCGGGGGAACCTGCACCTCCACACGCTCAGGCGTCACCGTCACCACCGCCGACGTCGGCCCAGACGCCGCATTCGCCACGAACAACCCACCACCGCCCAACGTCACCGCCACCGCAGCACCAAACGCCGCCCACCGCGACCGCCACACACCCCGACGCTGACCCGTTACCGCACCCATGACTTCTCCACATGTGAGACGGACACCCACCAGCGGATGCACAGGCCGCAATGCTTGCCGCCTGTCCGTGGCCATGTCAACGTCCTTGCGGACTGTCAGACGATTGGTGTAACTGGTCTGGCGGTGCATGTTGGTTGTTGGGATCGTAGGCCTCAGAAGAGGCGGCCTTCGAAGGTGACGGCGAAGTCGTTGAGGGCGGGCCTCGGATCACTGGGCAACGGCCGGCACTCAACAGTTCGTCACCGTTGCGAATCTTCAGGGTCCGAGCCGGTAGCCGACGCCGCGGACTGATTCGATGCGTCGACCGTCCTCTCCGAGTTTGCGGCGCAGGGTTCGCACCATGGCATCGACGACGTTGCTGCCTTCGGTGTAGTTCGTGCCCCACACAGTGGCCAACAGTTGTTGACGGGTGACCGCTTTGCCGGGTTGGGTGTGCAGTACCTCCATCACTCCGAACTCCAACCGTGTGAGCTCGACGCTTCCGGCGGAGGTCCGGACCGTTCGGTTCTGATGATCGAGCACCCCAACGGTGACTCCGAGTTCACCAGCGACGCGCGTCGCGAGCCAGCCGTCGACAGATCCTGGCCCGAAATCGAGCAAGGCGGTATGGAATGTGACGCCGTCGAGCTCCACTGCCGAGTCGACCAAGGGCGTGAACCCGAGCGGCAGTACCACGGGTGCCCAACCGGCCAGATCGATCACTGTTGTATAGAGCCGCCGCAGACGCGGGCGGAGTTCCATGTACAGGCGCTTCACGTCGAGCCAGCACGCAGCCTGGGCTGCGCACGCAGCTTCGCCGACGTTCCTGGTGAGCCATCTTGGCATGTACAGGACGATCTCGTCGCCAGCCACGGGGTGCTCGCGCAGGTGTTCTCGCCACTGTCGCATCACCGGGTGCCCGTCGATGATGGCTACCGCAACTTGATCGGCACGACACAGGACGTAGAAGCCATATACGTCACCGTGGGCTTGGCGGACAACGAAGAAGCAGTCCGGGCACGCAACCCACAACTTCAACACGGCGTCCGCAGCCGCAGCTGGCTCCGTCGATTGAGCGATGTCGATGATCGCCTGGCCGTCATCCGCCCGGGCTTGCTCGACTGCGAGGAATTCGGTCGTGGCGGGAAAGAACGCTTCGCGCACGACCGGATTCTCGATGAGCGCCAGCATGTCGGCTGTGTATCTCCACAACGACGATGGGCCGACGGATCGGGCTTCGGCGGTGAGCTGCTCCCAGGCGGCCGTGCGGTAGGCCCGGTACGCCGACGGATCGTTCGCTCGGAGCCCGCCCTGTATCACTTCTTGGACGAGGTCGTGGATTGCCAAGCCTTCGTCGGTGCGCGACACGAACGGAAGGCGCGCAAGACGTTCGAAAGCGTCCCCGGGCGGCATCGTCGGCAGCATGGCGCCCAGCAGTGAGCGCGTCGCCCGGCGCACCACACTCGCGGCTTCTACGACGGTACGGGTCTCGGGTGGGAGGTCGTCGACGTATGCGTTGGCGAGTTCGTCGACGAGACGCGCTTTCATACGAATCGCAGATGTTCCAACCGCAACGGCCGGCGCCGCCGACGCGAGCTCGAGGGCCAGCGGGTGACCACGGGTGAGACGTACGATCGTTTGCGCGTCAGTGTCGTCGAGCCCGGACTGACGCAGCATCGTGAGAGCATCGGCATCGGCGAGTCCTTCGAGTGAGAGATCCAGAAGGGCTCCGGACATCCCGAACGTGGCCGCCCAGGCAAGCAGTGGTCGCTCTCGGCCCGCAATCAACACTCGACACTCCACAGGCAGGTGAAGGACGAAATGCTGCCGAAGCCAGGTGTCGAGAAGTCGTAGGTGCTCGTACGCATCGATGACGATCACCACCGGGCTGCCGAAGCTGGCGATTCGCTCTTCAATCACGACATCTGTCGCCGACGGCTCCAAACCGATCGTGGCAGCCAGTTCCTGTCGGAGGCCGCCTGCTGATGGTTCGATGCTTGTTCCGTCGATCTCGATGACGATCGCACCATCGCTTCGGGCGCGTCCGGCAAACGTGCGCAGCAGTGTGGTCTTTCCAATTCCGGCGATGCCGTGGACGAAGGCCACGACGGGGCCGTCGTCCTGGAGGAGTCCGCTCAGTTGTTCGAGTTCAGCCTCGCGGCCGACTACACGGCCAGCCGAGCGTTCGGCCATCAACTGGTTGATGCGACGGCTCACCCGTCCTCCCTCTCGGGGTTGGAACAATCCGCTACGCGGACATCTGGAGCATACTCGTGACTGCCGTAGGCGCCGTCAGGACTTCGTAGTCGTGTGATGTGAGATCCGTGAGGTTCGGGTGCGACACGACACCGGCGAACAGTTCGGTTTGCGTGAACGCACGCATCGCCTCCTCCGAGTTCCAGATGTACACGCCGCCGTACACGCCGTTCGTTCTGTTCGCGAGCCACACCTTGGACTGCAGTCCCGCAACCGCCGCGAACGCCGGGGCGAGTTCGTCGCACAAGCGGACGTAGTCACTCTCCTCGATCCCGGAAAGCTTGAAATTGATGATCTGAACATGCACGATGATCTCCTAGCGATAGCTGTTGTCTCCTGCACTGCCATCGTGCCCCTGCGCAGAACGTTGATGATGAGAAGACGATGAGAACATGATGAGATTCACCGGGCGTCCCGTGACAGTCCCGGAGGCGGGCACCGCCCATCGCTGATCGTCAGGGCTTCGGACCCCACATATCCGCACGGCGAGATCGAACCTGTCGGCACCGCTCTCGCTCACTGGGACACGGAGTCGGTGCCGCATGATCCGCTTGGGCCCGCCACAGTTCGGCACGCGTAATTTCCGAGGAGATGTGCGCCATCGCGCAACGCTTCCACCCAAGCCGAGTACCCGGAAATGACGGGCAACAGCGGACGCGAACGGGGGTCGTCGGGCAACCGATGACCGGCGCGCATTATTCAATACCTATTGCGTCAGTAACTGCTGACCTATATGATGGAGCCATGGAACGACCGATCAACGAAAGGGCAGCGATCCACGCGGCGCTCGGCGATCCCACCCGACTCGCTATCGTTGACGAACTCGCCGTCTCGGATCGCTCCCCGAGCGAGCTTGCGGAACGGTTCGGTTTGCTCGGCAACCTGCTCGCACACCACCTCGTCGCGCTCGAACGTGTCGGCGTGATCGAGCGAATCCGGTCCGCGGGAGATCAACGGCGACGATACGTGCGGCTGTGCGCTGCGGCCCTGCAAGATCTCGCGCCACCCACGCTACGCGTCCCCGAACGAGTCGTGTTCGTATGCACGCACAACTCGGCGCGCTCACAACTCGCCGCCGCGTTGTGGCAGGAACACACCGGCCTCGACGCTCGTTCGGCCGGCACCCAACCCGCCGAACACGTACACCCTGGGGCGATCGCTGCCGCCCATCGCCACGGTCTCGACCTCACCGGCGCAGTACCTCGAGCATTCGACGAATCCCACAGCAATGGCGTGGTCATCACCGTGTGCGACTTGGCACACGAACAACTGCACCCATCATCCGACACCTGGCACTGGTCGATCCCCGACCCCGTCGCCATCGGCACAGATACCGCCTTTGACGACGCACTCAACCAACTCGACACCCGAATCCGAGCGCTCAACTGACAGGAGTTCCCATGTCCGACGCCACCGACCGAGGCCGCTACATCGAACAACAACTGATCATCAAGCAGTCCGCCGCACGACTCCAAGACGAGTTCGCCGGCACCTTCAACGCCGAAACCATCGAGCGCTACATCAACGACTCCCGGGACAAACTCAACTTCAGCTCCACCATCCCCCACTGGCTGCCACTGCTCATCGAGCGCTTCACCCGCGACCGGCTCCGCGCTCTCGAACGCCTCGAGACCGGCAACAACGACAAGCCCGCCGTGCTCTTCCTGTGCGTCCACAACGCCGGACGCTCCCAGATGGCAGCCGGTTGGCTCAGACACCTCGCCGGTGACAACGTCGACGTATTCTCCGGCGGCTCGGACCCCGGCACCGAAACCAACAAGACCGCCATCGCTGCTATGGCCGAAGTCGGCATCGACATCGCCAACGAATACCCCAAGCCATGGACCGACGAAATCGCACGGGCCGCCGACGTCATCGTCTCCATGGGCTGCGGAGACGCCTGCCCCATCTTCCCCGGCAAACGCTACGAAGACTGGGAACTCAACGACCCATCCAACCAACCCATCGACGCCGTCCGCCACATCCGCGACGACATTCGAAGCAGAGTCGAAACACTCATCTCCTCACTCGAACTCACCTCAGTCTGATCGCCCACACTTCGCCGGTCACAACTACAGCCGCCTCCGCTCTGCGCTGTTGGGGCGCGACAGAGTTCGCCGGGACTGTCAATGGTCTACCCCGCGCACCGTTCGTGAAGTCGGTTGAAGCCGCCCTGTCTCGGCCACGCGAGATCACACCGGTCGACGAGGTGCCCACGCTGTAACGGCCCCGATGTGGCGCCGCACTTCCGTCGCCAGGCCGTCAGCGGCGGAACAGGTCGCCGGCCAAGTACTTGAGCCCGGTGTCGCAGGCGACGGTGACGACGGTGTTGCCGGCTCCGATCTCGCGGGCCAGCTGGATCGCACCGGTGACGTTGAGCCCCGTCGATCCGCCGGCGAGCAGGCCCTCTTCGGCGGCGAGGCGTCGGGCCATCTCGAACGCCGCCCCCTCGGAGATGGCACGCACCTCGTCGAAACGAGCGAGGTCGAGCAGCGGGGGCAGCATGCCGATCCCGATGCCCTCGACCGAGTTGACCCCCGACTGACCGGTCGAGATGATCGGGCTCGAGTCCGGCTCGAAAATCACCACGCGCGCCGCGCTGCCGGCCTCCTCGAGCGCGTTCCTCACGCCGGTGGCCATACCGCTCGTTCCGACCGCGCAACAGAACACGTCGATCGGCTGCTCCAACTGTTCGAGCAGTTCCACGCCGACCTGGTGGTAGCCCACGAGCGAGTCGGTGTTGTGGAGCTGGTCCGTCCAGTACACGTCAGCGTCGGCAGCGAGTTCGCGGGCCGTCTCGATCATCCGGGGAGTGAGGTCCGGTGTGATCTTCCCTCCGACGCTCGGCACGATCGTCAGATCAGCGCCCAGCGCCGACATGGTGGCGAGCTTCTCGGGGGCGAAAGCATCCGACGTCACGACCTTGAAGTGGTAGCCCTTGGCGGCACACACGAACGCCAGCGACGAACCGGTGCTCCCCGCCGTGTACTCGAGCACCGTCATCCCCGCACGAAGGTCGCCGCGTCGTTCCGCTTCCTCGATCATCGCAAGCGCCATGCGGTCCTTGTAGGACCCGGTCGGGTTGAACCACTCGAGCTTGACGAACACGTCGGCGGCACCTTCGGGCACCACCTTGCGCAATTGCACGACGGGGGTCTGGCCAACCACCTCGGTCATCGACCGCCCTACCTTCATGGTCACCCCCATCTCGTCGGCGATCGCTGGCGCCGAAACGCCACCTGCCAGGAAAGAGGCCCCGATCGCAGCCGTAGTGTAGGCCACCTCTGATCCCCTGCCGAACGGCGACCGGCACCGTTCCGCATTCGCCTCACGTGCGCGACGAGATCGTCCTCGGTCGCGTCCATGAGATCTGTCGACGGTTCGACCGCGTCGATGAGGGCGAACTACAGGACCGTCCCCTGTTCCGGGTTGGACGGCGTCGTTTCGCGATCTTCAACGGGGTGACCTCGCCAAGCCGACCACGGTGGAACCGATCGGGCCGATCGCTGCACTTTCACGCAGAGCCCGCCGAGCTGGAGGCGCTGCGCCACGACGCTCGGTGAAGGGTCGGAGCGCGTACTCGCCGCGTCCCCTCGAGCCTGCGTCGCGAACTTCGATGTCGTTGATCACCGCGACTGACGCTAAAAGACCACCCACGAACCTGCGCACGAGGATCTCGGGTGCTGCTCCGATCCGCTGCGACGAATCGGCAAGCCGGGTTTGGACGGTGCAGGCGTGGCAGCCTGTGGGTGTGCGTTCCCGAGACGTTGAGAGGTGGTTGGAGACGACCGCGAATCCGAAGAAAGACGTGATCGCCGCAGTGCGCGAAGTGATTCTCTCCGACGATCGCATCAGCGAGGCTGTGAAGTACCGGGCACCGGCGTTCCTCTACGGCGGCATCATGGCGTACTTCCACTGGAGTGCCAAGGAGTCTGCCAGCCTGATCTTTCCGCTCGGTTCACGGATTCCCGGTCGCTTCGACCTGCTCCATGGAGACGGGCTGCAGCGAGT
>DASQFE010000546.1:0-3409 GCA_035633295.1 Ilumatobacteraceae bacterium
GATGTGGTCCAACCGATGGTCCACCATGCCGGTCCACAGGGGACTCGAGGACTTCATGCGGTTCCCGAATCCCGACCGTCGAGCGACACTCGACTACATGCCCGGCTCGGACATCCCGGTGATCCGCCAGCCGTTCGCCGCCGGCGACGTCCTGCCGTTCTGGGCCAGTGGTGGCCGCAACGTCGGGCGTCACCACCTGTACGACCTCGACGTCGATCCGGACGAAACCGAGAACCGACGCGGCGGTGCGCAGGAAGCCGACATGGTCGACCTCCTGCGCACCGCGCTGCTCGATGTCGAGGCGCCGGGCGAACAGCTCGAACGCCTCGGTCTCGCCTGACCGTTGGACCGCCCGGGATCAGCCTTCGGCGGTGGTGTCCTCCGGAGCGGGTTCCTCGGCGACGTCCTCTTCGGTCGTCGCCACATCGCCCGAGACGACGACGGCAGTGAGCATTCCGAACACACCGTCCTCGCTCTCGACGTGGGTGAGGATGTGGCAATGCCAGACCCAGATACCAGGCTCGGCTCCCTGGAAGATCACCGAGTACCGCTCGCCAGGCGCGACGTTGATCGTGTCGGCCCAGTACGGGTAGTCGAGCGGGATCCCGTCCTTGGCGTACACGAGCTGCGGGAAGCCGTGGAGGTGCATCGGATGCGCCGTCAACCCCTCGTTGTAGTAGTGGACCGATGCCCACTGGCCCTGCGCGAGGACCAGCGGCTCCGTGGCCGGGAAGCTCTTTCCGTTGAGTGTCAGGCCGATCACGCCGGCGTCGTTGAGCACCATCGGGATCTCGACGGCGGGCTCCATGTCCTCGGGGATCGTGATGCCCGAGATCGTCTGACCGCGCGGGATCGGGTTCTCGCCCACGATGAACGCCGCGAACATGCCGTTCGGCACCGAGATCTGGCTGTGCATGTGGGCGTGGTACATGGCGATCATCGGCTTGTCGAGGGTGAACTCGTAGATGAAGCTCTCACCGCTCTTGACCGCCGGCTGGGTCAGGGGCGACACGCCGTCCTGATTGTTGGGCACCGGCAGACCGTGCCAGTGGATGTCGGACCCCATCGGTGTGTCGTTGTTGAAGATGACCCGCACCGTGTCGCCCACGTCGACCTTGATCATCGGGCCCGGCACCATGCCGTTGTAGGTCCAGGCATCGACGAACTTGCCCGGCGAGACCTCCCACGGAGTGATCGCCGCCGTGAGCTCGAACTCCTTGGTGCCGTCGGGCAGGATCTTGGGCTCGAGCGGCTGGTTGCCGATGCCCTCGGTCGTGGCGGGGAACGCCCTGATCGAGTCCTCCATGATCTTGTCCATCGCATCGGCGTCGAAGTCCGGCGAGGTGAAGTCGCTGTGGCCACCGCTGTGTCCGGCTCCCGCCGCAGCATCGCCTCCGGCCGCAGCGTCACCGCTGATCACGAGCGTGGTGTCCATACCAGATGCGGCGTGGCCTGCGACGCTGCAGAACAGCCGGTACTCGGCGGCCTCGACCGTGCCGAGCGCGAGTGATGCCGTATCGCCGGCGTTCAGCATCGGCGTCTGGGCATCGAGCTCCTCCACGACGAGGTTGTGCTGCTGCGTGCCGGCGTTGGTGACGGCGAGGGTCACATCGCCCGGCGCTGCCGTGAGGTTGCCGTCGATGGCGAACTCCGACAGCGACACATCGATCGTCGACGCTGCGGCTCCGCCGGCACTGGCAGTGCCGCTGCCACCGTCGTCGTCGAGCAGGCCGATGACACCGATCACCAGCAGCGATGCCACCAGCGCGATCAGCAGAGCCGTCATCCCGAAGAAGATCAAGCTGCCCAGCGTGCGACCGCCGTCGGACTGGTCTGGTTCGGGGGAGCGCGGGGGCGCAGGCTTTTCGATGACGGTCACGTCATGATCTCCAGTCGTGGTGTGGGTTGCTGCAGCCTCGCACCGCAGACGTCGCGACCCTAGGGACCATCGTCCCTTTCGTGCCAATCCCGGAACTCCCTGTCCGCAACGGTCGACGCACGGCCCGAGCAGTGTCACGAACAGCTGACGTTCTCGAAACATCGCCGACATGTCCGGCGATCAGGATGTGGTCATGGAAGTCGCCCCGTATCTCGTGATCGCCGTCGATCACCCGAGCCTCGACGGTGCGCTCCAGACCTTCCTCGACGAGTTGCGAGCAGAAGTGGGTTGTGCCGGACGAGGTCCGGCCGCCGCCCGAACTCCATCGCCGGAGCTGATCGATCGGCTCGGAGCGCCCAGGACCATGCGACTCGGGGTGATCTCCAACAGGCGCCTCGTGGCCGTTGCGTCGGTCAGCAACGACGGTTCGGTCGCTCTCGCTGTCGTCCGTGACCAACGTCGGCGCGGCATTGCCAACGAGTTGATGGAGATCGTGAGCGCTCGAGCGAGCGCCATCGGCTACCCCCCGCTTCATCGACTTGCTTCGCCAAACGTCAGATTGGCCGGGTGATCACCACTGACTCACCCGACACTCGAATTCTGACTGCATCCGTCGTTCGCTGACAGCAGGCCCGACCCCCCTCCGGTGCCTCGTTCGCGGACGATTGACATGCCACAGCGGCCTCACCGATCCCCCTCTGGTGAGGCCGTTGTCGCGTCTCATCACCGAAAGGGACTATTTAGTTGTGCTCACAACTATTGAGCGCTAGATTCATTGTCATGACAAACATCCTCTCCACCACCACGCTCCCGTTGGCCGCCGGCACCTGGACAGCCGACCCCTCTCACACGAGCGTCGGGTTCGTCGTACGGCACCTCGGACTCTCGAAGGTCCGCGGTCGCTTCGATGGCGTCACCGCCCGCCTCGTCGTCGGCGGCGACCTCACGTCGAGTTCGGTGAGCGCCGAGATCGAGATGGCTACCGTGAAGACCGGCAATGCCGATCGCGACGCACACCTCGCATCGTCCGACTTCTTCAACGCCGAACTCAACCCGACGATGACGTTCGTCTCCACCGGGATCGCCGGTCGGGGTGAGGAATTCACGCTGACCGGTGACCTCACGGTCAACGGCATCACCAAGCCGGTCGAACTCGACGTCGAGTTCTTCGGCACCTCGGAGTTGTCGATGGATCAGTCGACACGAGCCGGGTTCAGCGCCACCGGTTCGATCTCCCGCAAGGCCTTCGGCATCGAGTTCAACGTGCCGCTCGGCGGCGACAAGGTACTGATCGCCGACAAGGTCACCCTCGAGCTCGATGTCCAGCTCATCGCTCCGTAACCACCAACCACCGAAATGTGCGGGAATTCGTGCACCCATTGCACGGATCCCCGCATTTTTCGGGGGCGTCAGAGGACGGACATGCCGTACATCTCGCCGAGGGGGTCGGCGATCAGCTCCAGGCGTTCGCCGTCGGGGCCGAGGAAGTAGATCGAGGTCTCACCTTCGAGGTGCATCGGGACTCCGGCG
>DASQFE010000547.1:0-1947 GCA_035633295.1 Ilumatobacteraceae bacterium
GTCGCAGCTGTCCGACGGTGGCAGCGCCCTCGTCATGATGTCGAAGGCCGAGGCCGAGCGCCGCGGCGTGGCGCCGCTCGGTGAGTTCGTCTCCTACGGGATGGTGGCCGGCCCCGACAGCGCCTCCCTGCTCCACCAGCCGAGCCGGGCGATCCTGCTGGCCGCCGAGCGCGCCGGCATTGCCATTGCCGACCTCGACCTGTTCGAGATCAACGAAGCCTTCGCCGCTGTCGGCATCGCCTCGATCGCGGAACTCGGCATCAGCGACGAGATCGTCAATGTCAACGGCGGCGCGATCGCACTGGGCCACCCGATCGGCATGAGCGGCAACCGTCTCGCCCTCACGATCCTGCACGAGCTGAAGCGCCGCGGTGGCGGCATCGGCGCGGTCGCGCTCTGCGGCGGCGGCGGCCAGGGTGACGCCGCCATCTTGCGCACCGTCTGACGAGCGATGAGCGACGGGCCGCTTGGATTCCAGCGGTCATTGCAACGCAAGTTGGTTGAACGCTTCCAATGGTGTCAGGTAGCCGAGTCGTTTTCGTGGTCGGGTGTTGAGTTCGGCGGCGATGTCGTCGAGGGCGGCTTGGCTGTGCACGGAGAGGTCGCTGTCGCGGGGCAGGTACTGGCGTAGCAGACCGTTGGTGTTTTCGTTGGTGCCTCGTTCCCAGGGTGCATGCGGATGACAGAAGTAGATCGGGATCCCGGTGGCGATGGTGAACTTGGCGTGGTCGGCCATCTCGATGCCTTGGTCCCAGGTCACTGACCGGCGCGCCTGGGCCGGCAGGGTCATGATCTGTTGTTGCATCACCTCAGCAACCGTGGCGGCACGCCGGTTGTCGGGCAAACCCAGCAGCAGCGTGAACCCGGTCGTGCGTTCCACGAGAGTGCCGGTCTGGGAACGGCTGTGTTCACCGATGATCAGGTCGCCTTCCCAGTGCCCAGGCACTGCTCGGTCCTCGATCTCGACGGGCCGCTCGGTGATCATCACTTTGTCGATGATCGGGCCGCCTCGTTCACGGTTGCGTGCCGTGATCGTGCGAGGTTGACGCCGTTTGCGTTTGCTGCGCAAATGCTTGACGAGCTCCTTGTTCAGGCCGCCACGGCCCTGCACGAACAGGGCCTGATAGATCGTTTCGTGCACGACACGCATGCTGTCATCGTCAGGGAACTCGATCGGCAAGCGGCCACAGATCTCCTCAGGAGACCACTTCACCTCGAGGCCGTTCTCGACGAAGACACGCAACGCAGGATGCTGGGAGAGTTTGGTCAGCTTGGGTCGTTTCGCCCGCTCACACGTCGCACGATCCGCTTCGGCTGCTCGATAGTCACAGCGGCCACCATTGCGGTTCACTTCGCGTGACACCGTCGAGGTTGGGCGACCCAACCGGCGAGCGATCAACGCGAACGACTCGCCCAGACACAGACCGCGAGAGATCTCCTCGCGAGCATCCGAACTCAAGTGTGTCGAACATCGGTCAGGCCAGACAGGCGGCATCCCGCCAGCTTCTCGCACCACGCTCCACACCATCTGATGCGAACACTCGAACTCGGCTTGCACCTGCACCCACGTTGCGCCCCCACGCAAAGATGCCAACAGATCCGCACGCACCTCGACCGGCATCTTCTTCGGACCACGCTGCCAACGACCACCCATCACAACACCTCACAAGATCAGGCGTTGCACTCACCGATAGAGCCCAAGCCGGGATACGGGCCGCTCGCTCATCGCTGTCCGGTCCGAGAGGCGGCGACTGCGTTCGGTAGCGTCGCCGCGATGACGGACACGATGCCGACCGAGTCGACCGGACGAGCACCGTTTGCGCCGTGGGACCGCCGCGACATCCCCGGGTCGTTCAGCGTCGACGACACCGCTCGGCGCGTCGGCAACTACAAGTGGACCGAGATGAAGCTGTTCGAGGCGCTCGGCGGCTGGGTGGCCACCGTGCC
>DASQFE010000548.1:0-2576 GCA_035633295.1 Ilumatobacteraceae bacterium
CGGTGGCCGCTACGGGGCCGCCGACGCCGAGCACCATCATCAACGCGGTGAACGGCAGGCGATAGCCGCCGGCGATGCCTGCTGCTGCGCCCGCAGCACCGGCGAGGTCGGCGGGCACGCCGAAGGGTGCGGCGAACACCCGGCCGGCGATGTCGCCGATCGCCAAGAAGGGCACGAACACGCCGCCGCATCCTCCTGCCGCGACTGCGGCGGTGGTCATCACGGCTCTCAGCAAAGCGACCGCCAACAGGGTGAGCGCAGCGGTCTGGGTGGTCTCGGCCCACACGATCGCGCCCCCGCCGGGGCCGACTGCTGCTCCCGGTGAAGCGATCGCTGCCACCGCAGCGGCGCAGGTGACCATCGCCAATCCGCCGAGGATCAATCGTCGCACGGGTGATGCCGACCATCCACGGGCTTTGTAGATCGCGGCGCCGGTGAGTGCTGTGATCGCTCCGGCGATCGCGCCGATGAACACAGCAGCGAATACAGCGTCGACGACGTCGCTGGGTGGGATCTTCGGCACGACGAGGCGGATCAGGTCGAGGTCGAATGTCACGTTGATGCCCCAGCCGACGAGCCCGCCGACCAGTGCGGCGATGACCCGTTCGAAGCTCAACGGAGCGTTGCGGCGGCGTCCGAGTTCGAGCATGAACACGGTGCCGACGAGCGGGATGCCCATCAATGCCGAGACACCGGCGGCACCGCCGGCCACACCGGCGGGCCGAGCAATCCGACCGAGACGCTCGTTGGAACCCACCCACGACCCTGCGGCGACACCGAGGTGCGCGGCGGGCGCCTCGGTGCCCATCGGGGCGCCGAGCGACACCGTCGACACGATCGCCAGCGCACGTACTGGTGCCAGGTGCCAGGGGAACTTCTCCTCCTCGCCGGCGGTCTTGACGACGTCGCCGGTCAGGTCGGCACGAGCAACGTCACCGGGAAAGGTGTACCAGTAGGGTTTTGGGCCGTACTTCAGCACCCGCTTCGGCTTGGGTTTGTCGAGTCGCTGCACCGCCTCGCCCTCGGCGAGCCCGTGGAGGATCGCAACGGCGATCGCCACACCGACGAGCGGCAACGTCAGGATCACCCACGTCTCCTGGCGGACGACGACGGCGAGGATGCGTTTGATCAGCTCGGTGGTCAACACTGCTGCAGCCGCGCCGGCAAGGGCGCCGATCACCCCACCCGCAGCCGATAGGCCACCTCGGGCGAGCCAAGAGGGCGCGGACTTGTCAGGGTGCGTCGAGGTCGTGTCCACCGATGCTCATTCTCGCCCAGACCTCATCCACTGACGATCAACTTGACATACGCGATTGACGCAGCGATCACCAACGCGACCGCGGCATACGCAACGGCCTGCTTCACCGATCGGCCTCCGCCGCGGGCTTCGGTGCCCACGAGCACGCCGAGGCACACCGCTGCTGTCATGCGCGCACCGAACCGGTCGTAGGTGCGTGACACCAACACCACGACGATCGAGGCTGCGATTGCGACGATCACGGCGATACCCAATTGGGCGACGAGCAGCTCGAAGCGTGTGTACCTGACGCTCGGGTCGTTGACCAACGTCATCGACAGCGACACTGCGAACCAATGAGTGAGCGCCAACGCGAACGTGGTCGCCCACACGATCGCCAACACGTCGAGACGAGAATGCGGATCGCTGTCGCTGCCGGCGGTGAGCGCCGCCAACAACACGATGCACACCGTGATGCCCATCATGTCTGCCTCGCGTCGCAGTGTCCGATCGTGACGTACCCGCCTGGCAACGTCGGACACTCCCGCCACGACGGTCACCGTAGTCTCGCCAACCGGTCAGACCGAGCTGCACGTCGGGTCGATTCCGACGTGGCTTTTCGCGGGGTTCAACTGGCTGGTGTCGCCAGCTGGTGGTAGCTTCCGGCGGTGATCGGGGCAGACGGGTCGTATTCAGCCGAGCGGGCAGCGCCTGTCAGTGCCGAGGACGTGGTCGAGGACGCGATCATCGAGGGGTTCCACGCTGACAAGCCGTCCGATCGCGACCCGGACGCTGAGCCTTCCAAGAGGGGGTTCCCGTCGCCGCTGACGATTTTGACGCTGATCTTGGTGTTGGTGTGGGTGGCGGCGTTCTTCATCCCGTCGGGCCAGTACCGGCTCGATGACGCCGGCTCGCCGATCGCGGGCAGCTACGAGCGGGTGGACTCGCCGCTGAACTTCGGTGAGCGGGTCCAGGATCTGCTGTATGCGCCGATCAACGGGCTCTACGGCATCCAGAACCCCGAGACCGGGTTCGTCAGTCCGTTCGGTACGGGCAACTTGTTCGGCCTGGCCCAGGTGTTCTTGTTCATCTTGGCCATTGGCGGGTTCATGACGGTGGTGTTCCGCACCGGGGCGCTCGACATCGGCATCGCGCACCTGGCGAAACGGTTCAGTGCCCGCGGTCCGGTGCTCATCGTCGCGATGTGCATCCTGTTCGGTCTGTTGGGCTCGGTGATGTCGTGGAGCGACGAGACGCTCGGGATGTACGCGCTGCTGATCCCGTTGTTCCTCGCACTCGGTTACGACCGGGTGACAACGGTGGCGGTCGTGACGGTCGC
>DASQFE010000549.1:0-1688 GCA_035633295.1 Ilumatobacteraceae bacterium
CTCGACCGGCACAACTCGCTCATCGCCGTCTTCTACATGGCCATTCCACCCAACATGTTCCCCACCGTCGCCACGAAGCTCGCCTCCGTCGGCCTCAACCAACGCGGTCGGATCGTCGTCGAGAAGCCGTTCGGACGCGACCTGCAGTCGGCGATCGAACTGAACAAGACGCTCCACGACGTGTTCAGCGAAGACCACATCTTCCGCATCGACCACTACCTGGGCAAGGAAGCCGTCGAGGATCTCCTCGTGTTCCGCTTCGCCAACACGCTGCTCGAACCGGTGTGGAACCGCAACTACGTCCGCAGTGTTCAGGTGACGATGTCGGAGACCCTCGACGTGGAGGGACGCGGCTCGTTCTACGAGGGCGTCGGCGCGATCCGCGACGTGATGCAGAACCACATGCTGCAGGTGGTGTCGCTGTTGGCAATGGAACCGCCGGCCGGAGCCGACTCGGGCTTCCTGCAGGACGAGAAGGCCAAGGTGATCGCGGCGATGCGGCCGATCGACACCAACGCCCTCGTGCGCGGACAGTACGTGGGCTACCGCGATGAGCCCGGCGTCGACCCGAGCTCCAACGTCGAGACATTCGCAGCCGTGCGCCTCGAGATCGACTCGTGGCGATGGGCCGGCGTGCCGTGGTACATCCGTGTCGGCAAGGCGATGAAGCAGAGTGCGACCGAGGCGGTTTTGGAGTTGCGTGAGCCACCGCGAATGCTGTTCGACGAGTCGGGCGGGCCACCGCCGGGCCGCAACCTGATCCGCCTGCGACTCGGCAAGAACGACGGCGTCACGTTCGCGCTGCAGGCGAAGACGCCTGGCCCCGACCTCGACAGCCAGGAGGTCGACGTCGACGTCGACTTCGCCGCCGCGCTCGGCGAGCGCCAGGACGCCTACGAACGACTGCTCGGCGACGCGTTGATCGGGTCGCTGCGACGCTTCGCCCGCCAGGACATCGTCGAGGGCACGTGGCGAGTCGTGCAACCGGCGCTCGATCACCCCGGCGAGGTGGTCCCCTACTTCCGCGGATCGTGGGGCCCTGCCGACGCCGACGACATCCTCCTCAACGGCGACCACTGGTTCGAGCCCACCACCACCTGATCACATCAGGGGTCAGACCCCTTTTGTGACAATGTGCTTGACCCGATGTGGATTCCCATCACGCTCGCTGCAGCAACCTTCCAGGTGCTGCGAACGTCCCGACAGCATCAATTGCGATCGGTGCTGTCGGTCAACGGGGCCGGATTCGTGCGCTACGCGTACGGGTTTCCGCTGGCGCTCATCGTTGCGTTCATCACGTTCGGGATCCTCGGCGAGCCGGTCCCGGATGTTCCGGCCCGGTTCTGGCCGATCATCGCTGGAGCCGGGGTCGTCCAGATCCTCGGCACCGTGGCGCTGCTGCGGGCGTTCGACCTTCGCGACTTCGCCATCGGGACCGTGTACGCCAAGACCGAGGTCATCCTCGTTGCGATCGTGTCAACGGTCGCTCTCGGTGAACCGCTGGAACCGCTCGGATGGGTCGCTGCGGTCATCTGCATGGCAGGTGTGGCGTGGCTCGCTGCGCCCGATCGGCTGCGCGACATTCTCGGCAACGCCCGTGATCCGGCCGCGCTGATGGGCGTGGCCGCCGCCGGATGCTTCGCACTGGCCGCCGTTGGCATCAGGGGTGCATCGACATCGCTCGACGG
>DASQFE010000550.1:0-3364 GCA_035633295.1 Ilumatobacteraceae bacterium
CGCACTTCGGGCGCAGTCCACATGGACACCAGGTGGACCTGGTCAGGTTCGATCTCGTCGCGGTAGCCGCCGGCGATTCCGACCACTCGTTCCCCCTGGCGGGCCAGCAAGGTGATCCGCTCGGCGCCCGCTGATGCCCACCGTGCTCGATCGGACCAGTCGGCGTCGGAACGCTTCACCTCCTCGGCGTAGGTCGACCCGAACGCGGATGGCGTATCGGCCAGTGCGGCGAGACGGACAGCCTTGAGTACAGGCCCGTCAACCGGGCTGATTCGGCGGATGTCAGCTCGCATTGGCGCAGTGTCGACGATCCGGTCGCGCAACGCAAGCGAGTTCAACCGGTCTGTTGGGGTCGGGTCCGGAGCGACCGCAGGGGCTGTCAGTTTGCCTGGGCGGGGCGGAGCCAGACGACGACGGCTCCGCGGACGCGTGCCTCGAGCGTGTCGCCGTCGAGGGACTTCACGACCTTGGGGAAGCGGATGGCATAGGACCGCAGCAGAGGCTCGACTGCTTCGGGATCGTCGACGCCCCGCAGTGTGTGCGCCGTCATCGGAATCCACGTCCCGGCCACCAACACCTTGATCTGGCCCAACTCGGTGAAGTTCCTCCACCACGTCTTGGTCTCGGGCTTGCCGACGAGCACGACGAGGCCGACGTGGGCGTCGGCGTACTGGACCGGCGTGGTGTACTCCGTGTCCGTGCGACGACCCCGGTAGCGGATCAGCACCGTCGACCCCGACAAGATCCGATGCGCCGGCGACGTGAGGATCTTCTCGACGACGGTGTTCGAGATTCCCATACCTTGGATGCTATTGCGATGAGCGAAACCCCGGGATACGCGGTTTCGCTCATCGCCGACTATCGGGCAAGATGTCGCCATGGCAAGAGAGATCCAGATCACGGTCGACGCTGCCGCACCCCGCATCTTGGGGGAATTCTGGTGCACGGTGCTCGGCTATGTCGAGCAGCCGCCCCCGCCGGGGTTCGACACCTGGGAGGAGGCGCTCACCGCGTTCGGGATCGACCAGTCAGACCCCGATCGGGCCTTCGCGATCGTCGATCCCGACGGCGTCGGCCCACGCGTGTTCTTCCTCAAGGTGCCCGAGGGAAAGACCGCCAAGAACCGGATGCACCTCGACGTCCGCGTCGAACAGAGTGAACTTCACGCCCGCGCCGCCGAGCTCGTCGAACTCGGAGCCACCCACGTCGCCGAGTTCGACGAGCCCGAGGGTCACTGGATCACCCTGCTCGACCCTGAGGGCAATGAGTTCTGCCTGCACTGATGCCCTGGGATGATCAGGCACACTGACACGATGGGGGAGCCGGACACAGGGGCCGAGTGGGAAGCGAATGCGCCGGCCTGGATCGAGATGAGCCGTGCCGGTGCCGACCGGTACCGCGATCTCGTCAACACTCCCGCCTTCCTCGACGCGCTGGCTGACATGACCGGACTGCAGTGCCTCGACGTCGGCTGCGGCGAGGGCCACAACACGCGGTTGCTCGTCGAACGGGGCGCCCGTATCACGGCACTCGACATCTCCGAGACGTTCATCCGTGCCGCCCGCGATGCGGATCCGACAAATCGCTACGTCCGAGGTGATGCGTCGCGCCTGCCCTTCGCCGATGCGACCTTCGATGCGGCCACCGCGTTCATGAGCATCATGGACGTGGCCGACCCGGCAATCGCCATCGGCGAGATCGCCCGGGTGCTGCGCCCTGGTGGCTGGGTGCAGTTCTCGATCACCCATCCGGTCAACACCACTCCGGTACGCAGATGGATCGACGACGAAGACGGTGTTCGGACGTGGTTGGCGATCGGCGACTATTTCTTCGAAGGCCCAATGACCGAGTCGTGGACGTTCAAGGCTGCCCGCGAGATGCAGAAGCGCCACGAGCCGTTCACCATCACAGCGGCCAGGCGCACGGTGTCGTCGTGGATGAACCTGGTGATCGATGCGGGGCTCACCATCGAGCGCGTCATCGAACCGGTCGCCTCCGAGTCGATCGCCGACGATCACCCCGAAGTTGCCGATACGCGCATCGTGCCGTTCTTCCTGATCGTGCGCGCCCGCCGGTGAGCGGGGTCGCCGTTCGATGAACCCGCTACGACGCAATACGGTGGCGCTGACCTGCCACCGTCAACTGATCAGAGGAACCCGGTGCCCGACTTCGAGTTGAAACCCCTCACTGCCGATCACCGCCGCGCCGCCGAGGCGTTCGCGGCTCGTATTCCGCAGGGCGATCGGGCATTCATCGACCGGTCGTTGCTCAGCCAGGTGTCGGTCGCCGGCTGGACGCAGCGCACGGGCGCTCGTCGAACCGGCGCCTTCATCGGCGACGACATGGTGGCGATCATGACCGTCAACCCGCAGCAGGGTTGGATGAAGCAGGTGGGGGAACTCCGCCTCGTCGTTCTCCCCGAGGTACGCGGGAAGGGTCTGGCGACGGCGCTCGCGGACCGCGCCGTTGTCGTTGCGACGGAGATGGAGCTGCGCAAGCTCTACGTCGAGGTGCTCGAGAGCCAGCGCCGAGTGGTCGACATGTTCATGGCGCTCGGCTTCGAACAGGAAGCCGTTCTGCGTGACCACGTCGTCGACGGCGACGGCCACCCCGGCAGTCTCTGCATTCTCAGCCGATTCCTCGAAGCCAACACTGACCGAACGAACCAGTGAACTACCCGATGGGGATCACGCATCGCCCTTTGCGAGATGATCGGCGACCGTGAGCATCTGACGGCCGACCGGTTGCAGATCGATCTTCGAGGCCGACAGACCGGTCGATACGCGCTCGACGACTCCCCACTCGAAGACCGCCGTCGCGTCGAGGCTGCATCGGTCGGCCATCCACCGTGCGGTTTCGGCAGGGTCGGCGGCGAGCGGCTCGTCGGGGTCCTCGCGCAGGATCACCCCGAGGTCGTACTCGGGTTCGGCGTGCAGGCCATCAGGGTCGACCAGCTTGAAGCCGTCGCCGGCCTGCAGCGCGTTCCACTGCTGCACGTCGCCGTGTACGAGCACCGCCCGCTCGTCGTCGTGGGCATCGAGCCGACGCTGCGCGCTGGCGAGGGCATGTTCGATTGTCCGCTCCGAGCACGGCCCGTCGAGTTCGGTCCATGTGTGCGCAATGAACTCCATCAGCCACGCAGCCTTCTCGGCGCCGGTCGGCAGTCCGCTGTCGTGTGCCGGGCGCCAGATCTTCGACGCTGCGTCGCACAGGATCGGCAAGCGCTGCTCGTAGGGCAGGCCGAGACGGAACATCGATGGCCCGAGCCGCTCCATCAGCAGTGCACCACGATCGGGGTCATCGCGATAGAGCAGTGGGCAACCGATGCCGGCGGCGATTCGCAGCACGGTCGCCTCGTGGTCGG
>DASQFE010000551.1:0-3405 GCA_035633295.1 Ilumatobacteraceae bacterium
AGCGCGAGCGCCCCGGATCCGGCGAGGCTGATCCACGGCAACCGCCTGACGTTGAAGCTGGCGAGCATGCCGAAGACGGCGATGACGGCGAACGGGACGAGCCGGATGGGAATCGATCGGGGATTCGAGCGTGGCCCGAGCCACCACGTGGCGATCCCGATCTCCTCGCTCGCCTTCCACACGGCGAGATAGGCGAGGAACGCCCCGACCCACGTGAGGATCACGGCGATCCGCCATGCCGGTGTGAGTTCACCGACTCGCGCAACGTGAGTGCCCCCCGCCCCCGGAACCTCCGGTCTTTCCGGACCCGACCCCAACAGACCGGCTTCGACGCGAACGACGGTCTCAGGTGATCCGTCGGCACAGCAGATGGCTCACGCCGCTCGCAAGGAGCTCACCCCGATCGTTCCACACCTGCTGGTGGCTGGCGACCAGACCATCGCCGGCCCGCGGACTCTCGCCCTGCAGGAAGAACCAATCGTCGCCCGAACCGGGCCGGTGGAATTCGCACGACACGTCGATGCTCGGCGCGATCCAGTTCTCGATGTCGAGGTGCCGACGGCCGACCGACGGCCAAGCACCCAGATCCACGAGGAGCAGGAGTCGGGCGGCCTGTTCCCACGGATCGGTCGCCCGAGAGTCGTCGAGGAACCGCATCCAGTTCTGGTAGAGCGGGCGGCTGATCTCTCGGTTCTCCCAGTCCATGAGCCAACTCGGCGGACGCTGCTCGAAGTTGTCCCAGAACCGGAACCGCGTGCCGCCATCGACACCAGCAGCCGCGAAGCGTTCAGCAAGCGTCGGAAGTTCGCTCCAAGTCGGCACTGCGGGCATCGGTGCTTCATCGTGATCGAGCCCGTCGAGATCGCCGTCGATCGCCCAGATCATCGCTGCCAGGATCGGCCGGTCATTCTGCGTCATCCGGACTGTTGTGCTCGTCGCCTGGCGGGCCTCTCGCTGGGTCTCGACCCGCACGCTCACGGGATCGTCGAAGTTGGCCACCCCGAGGAAGTGCACAGTTGCATTTGCCGGTCGAGCCCGGCCTGAGTGCAGTTGGGCGGCACGGAGCGCAAGACCGGCGACGTAGCCACCGTTCGGCCCCCAGATCTCCCAGTCACGTGACAGCACCCGCTGATACATCCCGGGTCCGGTCTCGACGAGATCGATGTCTGATATCAGATCTCCCATCGACCTCACGATAGGCGAGCAGGTGAAGGCCATCAGCCTTCATTCCTTCGTCCCGATGGGAGGCGTCGGCAGGCGAATCCCGACCCGGTCTTTCCGGACCCGACCCCAGGGACCGGCGTCAGCCGGCCATCGTGGTGCCGGTCATGTCGCCGGTCATGTCGCCGCCCATGTCGAGCGCCTTGACGGGTGCGCCGACGGTGACCTCGGTGCCGTCGTCGAAGATCATGGTCACATCGATCGTGCCGACGATGTCGGCCGGATCGATGTCGATCAGCATGATGTGCGGGCCGCCCGGCTCGAGGGTGAAGCTGCCACCGGCGGGAACCACGAATCCTTCGGGCACTTCCTGCATCTGCATCTTGCCGTCGGCGTCAGTGGTCGTCTCGTGGATCTCGACCGTGGCATCGAACGGCACGGAGCCGCCGATGAGTGTCACGTCGGCATCACCGTTGTTCGTGATCGTGCCATAGGCGGCGGAGAGCGTCTGACCTTCGGCAGGCTCCCGGATCCAGACGTCGGTGACGGTGATGTCGCCGGCCGTCGCCTCGCCCCCCGCCATCTCGCCACCCATGTCGGTGGTGCCCTCCATGGGCGTCGTTGCTTCGGCGATGGCGGTTGTGGCCGCAGTCGTGGTGTCGCTCGATGCGTCGTCGTCGCTGCCGCACGCGGCAATCGAGAAGGCCAGCGCGATCGCGGCAACGGGGGCGAGCAGGGCTTTGGTTCGTTGGTTCACGTAGCACTGGTCGGCTGCCGTGAACTTTCAGTTCCCTCCAACCCGAAGATGGGACCTACGTCACACGGTGCCGGGTCAAACGTGACGTTCCGCGACCACACCGTCGACCACGTCGAATGTACGGGTGAGCCGAACGCGATCGAGCAACGCCCGGTCGTGGGTGACGAGGATCACGGTGCCGGTGAAGGTGTCGAGCGCCTGCTCCAGTTGCTCGATCGCAGGCATGTCGAGATGGTTGGTCGGCTCGTCGAGCACCAGCAGGTTCGCCCCGTTGGCCATCAGCAAGGCGAGCGATGCCCGCGTCCGCTCGCCGGGCGAGAGTGTTGCTGCCTCGCGATGGACGTGTTCGGCGCCGAGACCGAATTTGGCCAGCAGTGTCCGAGCGTCGGCGATCGACAGGCCGGTCGCAGCCGTGAACGCATCGAGCAGTGAGTCGACGCCGAGCAGTTCGGAGCGCGCCTGTTCGATCTCACCGACAACCACGCTCGCACCGAGCGTGGCGGTGCCGGCGGTCGGCTCGATCCTGCCGAGCAGCACGGCGATGAGCGTGGTCTTGCCGCTGCCGTTCGCTCCAACCAGTGCAATGCGATCGCCGGATCGAAGGTCGAGATCGACGGGCCCGAGGCGAAAGCCGCCACGATCAACTTCGACACTGCGCAGGGTCGCCACGACGTCGCCGCTGCGGCCCGCGATCGGGATCGTGAGGCGCAGCTCCCAAGGATCCCGCGGTTCGTCGACCGCCTCGAGTCGTTCCGCCGCCTTCTGGGTACGTGCGGCCCGGCCGGCCAGTTGCTCGGTCTGGTTGATCTTGAAGTTGCGGATGTGCTTGTCGTTCTCGCCCGACTTCTTCACCTTCGACTGCCCCTGCGTGGCCCACTCCCGCTCACGCTGGGCCCGCTGCTGCAGTGCCGAACGCTTCGTGTCGAACTCGTCGAACCGCTGTTGGGCGTGGAGACGCGCAAGTTCACGTTCGGCGAGAAATGCCGACCAACCGCCGGAGTACCACTCCGCGCGGTGCGTGTGGTGATCGATCTCGACCACGTCGGTGATGGCCCGTTCGAGGAACGTGCGGTCGTGACTCACCAGCAGCACGGGCGCCTCGAGGCCGAGAATCCACCGCTCCAGCCGTTCCAGCCCATCCAGGTCGAGGTCGTTGGTGGGCTCGTCGAGGAGGAAGACGTCGTACCGCGACAGCAGCAGCGACGCGAGCGAACTGCGCGCCGCCTCGCCACCCGACAGCGTGGCGGTCGGCTGATCGAGCAGCACCGGGTCGAGCCCGAGCTCCGCCCACGTCTCGCCGACACGCGCCTCGACGTCGGCGGCCCCGAGTGCCATCCCACGTTCGAGCGCATCCGAGTCACGATCGTCGCAGCCCGCGTCACCGGCGGCGAGCGCGTCCAGCGCAGTATCGAGTTCGATCTGGGCGGCGAGCACACCGGTTCGGCGACCGAGGAAGCCCCGCACCGTTTCCGTGGTGGAACGCTCTG
>DASQFE010000552.1:0-6782 GCA_035633295.1 Ilumatobacteraceae bacterium
GGCGTCTGTCCGGTCGGATTGGTCCGACCCATCAGATGAACACGCTCTGGCCGGTCTTCGACGGCCGCAGGTAGGGATAGGGCATCACACGGGTCGTGTCCCGCCGGACGATCGTGCGATCGGCGAGGCTGAGTTGTCGCCGGTAGCGGCGCAGGATCGGCCCGACCCGCCGGTCGATGAAGTACCCCCTCGGGTACTTGCCGAGCACGCTGCTTTGGACATTCGACAGCTGATACAGGATGTTGAACTGCAGCAGGGCCTGATGAAGAGGCGGCATCATCTCGAGTAGGCAGTCCTCGATGTCGGCGGTGTTGCGGGTCGGTGCCTCGGCGTACAGCGCCCCCGTCGAGTTGCGGGCGTATCCCATGAACGGGAACTGGGAGTAGTTCAGTGCGCTGTGGCCGCTGCTCGCCGTCCACACGATCGCGCCGATGAACCAGCCGAGCGTGGCCCGGTCGGTGACCGGATCGACTCCGTCGAGGCCACCCTCGGTGGGATCGGACATCGCGTGAACGAACGTCTGGAGTTCGAGATCGTCTCCCACGGCATCGTCGGTCGGGTAGTAGAGCGCGACATACGAGCGCGCCCACTCCGCCGTGAGCGCATAGACGAGCTGGGCGTCGTCGCGCCACGGGTAGTCGGGGAGCCCGGCGCGATCGTCGACACTGCGATGCGCGACGTCACGGTCGGGGGTCGCGTTGCGGAACTGCAACTGTTTGGCCCCCCGCCCGAGAAGCTCGAGCGTGCCGGCCATGGTCGATGCGAACAATTGGTCCACCTGGCCGCCCGGCGCGATCAGGTTCTTCGTGGCGTAGTCGTTGACGAAGAGCGTGCCGACGAAATGTGGTTCGAGGAGAATGCGCAGCGGATGGTTCGGTGACATCGACCGGCGGCAGGCGACGACCACCGCTTCCATGACCATGTGGGTCCGGCCGAGGTGGTAGATCATCTCGTGCACGTTGGCGTCGGCACACTGCACCACCATGCAGGCCATCTCCCACGGCACCCCGTCGCTCGGCGTGAACACCGTGAGGTCGTCGCCGATCTGATCGCACTGGATGGCGACGGCCCGGAACGACCCTGATGCCGATCCCGCCGGTCCGCTCGGCGGCTGCCAGGCAAACAGCGCAAGTGCCGGGTAGATGAGCTTCGGACGCGACACCCCGAGCTCACCCGTCTTCCATTCGCCCTGAGGGAGGCCCGCAACGTCGCGGTAGTCGGCCAGGTAGAGGCGCCGCTCGGCCGCCGCCCGTTCCAGCGAGTCATCGGCGCCCATCACGGAACGGAAGTGGTCGTTCGTGACGCCGAACCAGCCGGGGAGCACGGTGCGTTCGGGCGGCATGAACTCGTTGGGGAGCAGGCCTGCAAGCAGTTCCCAGTGCTTCTTCGGCAGCCGATTCATTGCCGTGCGCAAGGCGTCGGTCTGCGCCTCGGCCTCCTCGGGCGTCGGGATCGTGTGGATGCCCTGCAGCACCATCGGGTTCGATCCGGCGAGTCGTTGCCAGGCGAAGATCTCGTCCTGCCGGTCGCGACCACTGGCCAGTCGATCGATGATGTCGGGCTTCGGAATCCGTGCGTAGAGGCCGTTGTAGCCCCGCAAGTTCTCGGGGAACGACCGCTCGATGCGGCTCACTGCCTTGATCGGCTGGTTGAACATGACGTTCCGGTCGCCAACCACCCGCGCCACGCCGAGAACGTCCGTGAGCGTTGCCGCGGGACCCGACGCCGCCGGCAGTTCCAACCCGGCTCCCTTGCCTGCGATGTGCTGGTTGAAGATGAGGCGGAGATCGACCCGAATCGTTTTCAGCAGGAAGCGCAGGTCGGAGTCGTCACGAGGTGGAACCCGCGCACTGACCGAGAGGCCCCGGAAGCCATCGTCGTCACCGTAGACCTGTGCGAACTGGTAGTCGACGCGCCCGCGCTCGATCGCTGCTCGCCGCTGACCCGGGTGAGGATCGTCAGCCGGGAGCACAGGTGAGTACGGTGCGGCTGCTTCCATCGCGGTGCTCCTTGTGGTCGTTCAACTGTGCGGAGACTAGACGACGGTTGACGGCACGGCCCGGGCCGCGGTCAGAACGTCTCGACGAGCAGGGCGAGCGCGGCCACGCTGCACATGACGAGCACGGCTGGGCGCACGACGCTCGGGTCGAGTCGGTGCTGCAGCAGGCGGGCGGCGATCACGCCGAGTGCGATCGGCGGCATCAGGAGCGCCGTGAGCTGCCACTGCCGCACGCCGACCTCTCCGGCCAATGCGAGGGCGGCGACTGACATGAGCGCCCCGAACAGGAAGAACGCCGAGATGGTGGAGCGCATCGTTGCGGGATCGCTGTGTTGATAGGTGAGCGCCATCGGGGGCCCGCCGACCCCGGTGGTGGTCGCAGCGAAGCCCGACGCCAAGCCGGCAACCATCAGCGACCGATCCGTCGGGTGGAATCGACGACCGGTCAGCGATGCCGCCACGGCGATGAAGACCGAAACGGCGACCATCACGGCGAGCATCCGATCTGACAGTGCGGCCACGATGAGCGCGCCCGCGACGACGCCCGGCACGCGGCCCAACAGTGCGAACCCCACCTGGCGGCGCTGGATGTGGCGGCGATCCAACCAGGCAACAGTGAACGTCAGCGGCAGAATGCACAACAGGATGGCGACGGGGATGAAGTCCGGGTCGGCCATTGCGAGGACAGGTGAGGCGATCAAGCCGACGCCGATGCCGATCGAAGCCTGCACCGTCGCTCCGATGAACACGACGAACACGCACGCCAATGCCACGCCGATCGAGAGGCCGAACATCAGCGGTCCTTCATTCGCTTCGGGTCGGCAGTTGCGGGATCGATCGGCCACTGGTGTTTCGGATACCGCCCTGCCATGTCCTTGCGAACATCGGCCCACGACCCGACCCAGAAGCCGGGGAGATCGGCGGTGACCTGGATCGGTCGATCCGCCGGCGACAGCAGATGCAACCGGATCGCAACGCCCCCGGCAGTTGGATGCTCGACCACGCCGAACAGATCCTGCACGCGCACTGACGCATCGGGCTGCTCGCCGCTGTAGTCGATGGGCAACGACCGTCCGCTGGGCAGTTCGAGTCGGGCTGGGGCGAGTTCGTCGAGCCGGCTGCCGACCGACCAAGGCAGCTGGCTGCGCAACACCGTGACGAGGTCGAGTCGATCGAGGTCGCCGCGCCCCGTCGCGCCGGGGAGGTACGGAGCGAGCCACTCATCGAGCGTGCTCACCAGTGCGCGCGTCGACCAATCGGGCCACGGGTCGCCGAGCGAGCGGTGGAGGAATGCGACCCGTTGCTGGAGACTCCGGGCGACGTCGGTCCATCGGAGTACGCGCAACTCGGTCGTTCTCACACGAGCCATGAGTGCCGCCGTGGTCTGCTCGCCGGGTTCGGGGCGTCCGGTTCGGCGACCGAGCTGGATCGCGCCGAGCCGCCGCTCGACCGACTCCACGAGGTCGTCACGGTCGGCGTCCCACTCCACGATGCGTCGCTCGCTGACATCCGGGCCGAACGCGGCGATCACCTCGTCGGCGTCGACGGCTGCGGCGAGGCGGATGCGGGCTCGATCGCGTCGGCCGTCGAGGTCGGCGACAACGACGAACAACTCGTCGGCCAGTGAGTCGTCCTCGGGCAGCCACGCACCTGACCCCGAGCGGAGCTGGAATTGGCCGGTGCGGCGTTGGCCGGCGAGCCGGTCGGGGTATCCGAGCAGGAGCACGGCACCGGCCCGATCGGGATCGACGCGGTCGAGATCGAACTCGATACGGGCCCGTCGGGCGAGGTCGGCGGCGCGTTCGCGGAGCCGGTGCACGGTGCCGCGATCGGCGGCATCGTGGCGATCACGCCCGCACAGCACGGCAACTCGAAGCGCGATATCCGCTGGAAGATCATCGGGACGGCCACGGAAGATGTCTCGTTCCTCGACGAGCGTGGCGACGACGCAGGCAATCGACGATCGGTCGACGGCCACCATTCGCGCCAGCCGGGGGTGGACGGGCAAGCCGAGCATTGTTCGCCCGAGCGGGGTGATCGAGCCGTCGTCGGCGTCGATGGCGTACAGGTCACGCAGCAGCTCGCGAGCCTGGGCGAGGGCACCCGATGGCGGCTCGTCGATGAATCGGAGGCTGTCGCCACCGCCCCCTCCGCCTCCCCAGGCCGCGAGCTCGAGTGCAAACCCGGCGAGATCCGCCTGCGTGATCTCGGGCGATCGGTGACGCGTACGTGTGCCGTGCTCGATCCTGCTCCACAACCGGTACGCCGCGCCCGGTTCGGTGCGACCGGCACGACCGGCGCGTTGCTCGGCCGATGCACGGCTGGTCGACACGGTGGTGAGCCGGGTCAGCCCCGTGCGCGCGTCGAAACGCGGCTCTCGCGCGAGGCCGCTGTCGACCACAACGCGAACGCCGTCGACCGTCAACGACGTTTCGGCGATGTCGGTCGAGAGTACGACGCGTCGCCGGCCCAGGGGCGATGGAGCGAGCGCCAGGTCTTGTTCGGTGGCCGTCAGCGCGCCGGCGAGCGGATACACGTCGACGTCGGCCCCCACCACATCGTTGAGCTGCGACTCGGTCCGGCGGATCTCACCGATGCCTGGCAGGAAGACCAGGATGTCGCCGGATTGCTCGCGCAGCGCCCGTGACACCGCGGCGACGACCGCCGGTTCGATCCGGTCGGGTCGACCCGAACCGCCCTTCCTCGAGCGACCCCGCCCGCCGCTTGCGGGTGCCGGCGGCATCCAGTGCATCTCGACATCGAACATCCGGCCGTCGCTCGCCACGACCGGCGCCTCGAGCAAACGAGTCAGCCCATCGACGTCGGGAGTTGCCGACATCGCCAGGATCCGCAGGTCGGGCCGGATCGTCGACGCCACGTCGAGAGCGAGCGCAAGGCCGAGGTCGGTGGTGAGGTTGCGTTCGTGTACCTCGTCGAAGATGACGATGCCCACGCCCGGCAACTCAGGATCGTTCTGGAGCCGGCGCGTGAGCACCCCTTCGGTGACCACCTCGATGCGGGTGTTCGGCCCGATGTGCCGCTCGTCGCGAGTCTGGTAGCCGACGAGTTCACCGACCGCCGTTCGTGTCGTCGAGGCCATCCGCCGAGCAGCGGCTCGTGTTGCGAGGCGGCGAGGCTCGAGCATGACGATTCGTTGCTCGCCGAGCCACTGTTCGCCGAGGAGCGCGAGCGGCACGACCGTCGTCTTGCCGGCGCCCGGTGGGGCAACGAGCACCGCCCGACGGTGGTCGCGAAGAGCGGTGCGAACGTCGTCCAGCGCATCGACGACGGGAAGGTCGGGGAGATCGGGAAGGTCGCGCGACGGCCCGCTGGGCACGGGGTCAGCCGAGCGAGGGGGAGCCGCGGAATGGCCCCGGGTCACCAGCGCCTGGCACGGGGAGCGATGTCCACCACGTGATGGCAGCGACGGCGTCGGCGACCGCTTCCCATTCGGGCGGGTTCCAACCTTCGGCGGCCGCTGCGACGACTCCGTCGACTCTCGTGAAGACGAAGGCGGGGAGCTCGTTGAGGCCCATGGCCTTGACCGTGGCGCGGTCGGGGTCGCAGAACACGAGGAACCGGTCGGCGAGCGGACCGAGAAACGCCCGCGCGTCGACGGGGCCGGCGGTGACGATCAGGTTGATTCGTGCATCGGAGCCGCGGAACTGCTCGAGCACCCGGCTGGCAGCGCGAAGGACCCAGGAACTCTCGTTGGTGTACGGGTCGAGGACGACCGACGCAAGATGAAAGGTCGTCAGCCACTCCATGACCGGACGGCCCTGGCCGAGCCCACCGTCGACGAGTGGTGTGAGCACGAGATCGGTCGGGAGCTTCTCGCCGACCTTCGACGGGACGGTGCGTGTGGTGTCAGAAGTCGTGTCGGCCACGGGGTGCGATCGTAGCGACTGGCGCCGTTGATCGGGGTAATCGCCCTCACCGCGAGACGCCACCGGCAGCGGCGGCTACGGTCGGGGGCGTGCATCCGATCGAGCATCTCCGCTATGTCGCTCGGGCGCAGGGAGCCGACCCGACCTCGCTCGTGGAGGAGACGGCGCACGCACTCGGATCGCTGCGTTTCGATCCATCGGGCCTGGTGGTTGCCTGTCGACGTATCGTCGAGCGGCACCCGTTCACCGGGCCGCTGTGGTGGTTGTGTGCGAACGTTTCGACCTCGGCCGAACCATTCGACGCGGTGTGGGAGTTGGCCGACGAGATTCGAAGCGACCCCACCGGGGCGGAACTGGCCGCGGTGATTCCCGACGAAGCAATGGTGGCGACGATCGGGAATCCGGATGTGATCGGTGCGGGATTGATCCGCCGTGGCGATATCCGAGTGGTGGCGCTCGACGCCGGACACACGGCGACGTCATTCGTGCGGCGCATGGAGCGATACGACGTCGATGTCGAGCCGGTCGACTCGGGAGTTGCCGGCGTCGTCGCTCATCATGCCGACGTGGTGCTGATCGAGGCGTTGGCGATCGACTCCGGACGGGCGGTGGTGCCGGTGGGGTCGTCGACCATCGCGGCGGCGTCGGTGGCGTGGGGCACGCCCGTGTGGGTGGTGGCTGGTGTCGGTCGGCGGCTGCCGTCGGGTTTCATCGATGCGATGGTCGCCAAGGTGGTGTCGATGAGCGATGAGGGTGATCCTTGGGATCTCGACGTCGAGGTGCTCCCCACGTCGATGTTCACCCACGTGGTCGGCCCGCACGGCAAGGTCCCCATGGGCCCGCCCGCCATCGTCGCCGAGTGCCCCATGGCCCACGAACTCCTCCGCCACAGCCCC
>DASQFE010000553.1:0-5447 GCA_035633295.1 Ilumatobacteraceae bacterium
GGGAGCAGCAGCGGCACCTCGTCGAGATCGGCAAGCGGAATCGTGTCGCGATCGGCCAACGGATGACCGTCGGCCGCCAACAGCAGGAGGTCCTCGGCGAACAGCGGCTCGATGACGAGTTCAGGGTCGTCGACCGGGAGATGCACGATGGCGGCGTTCAACTGTCCCGTGAGCACGTTGGGCACGAGCGACGAGGTGGCGCCCTCCTGCACGATGACGCGGACGGAAGGGTGTCGCTCGCCGAGACGATGCAGGAAGCCGGGAATCAGCCATCGAGCAGTGGTGCCGATGACACCGAGGCGGGTCTGGCCCGAGACGTTGGCGTGACGGCTCGACATGTCAGCGGTGATGTCGTCGATCTCGTTGAGGATCCGCCGGGCCCGCTCGACGACGCGGGTGCCATCCTCGGTCAATCCGCCCTGGGTGCGGTCGACGAGCGTGACGCCCAGTTCTTTCTCGAGGCGGGCGATATGGCTGGAGACGTTCGATTGCACCGTGAAGAGCGCCCGTGCAGCCGCCGAGAAGGTTCCGTGGTCGGCAATCGCCACCAGCGTCGCCAGCTGTCGTACGTCCATCTCTCTGAACGATAGTGGATATCTCTTTGTTCTACTTGCCAGATCGCTTGTTCACGTGCATACTTTCACAAGCAAGTCGCAGTGAGAACACCCCCCATGTTCCACTCGAACGGGAAGTCCACCATCCGATTCCCCAATCGGAGGACATTCCCAGGTTGAGAGACCCGGATCCCCCATCCGGGTCTTTCCCATTTTTCGGCCCGGGTTTCGAACAGTCGCCGACGAGTCGCCCCTCCCGCTTGCGTGCGTAGTCTGGCTTGGTGACGTCGCCTCGTGCTGCTGCCTTCTTCGATCTCGATCGGACGCTGTTGCGTGGCGCCTCCGGTGAGGTGTTCGCCGGTGCACTGCGCGCGGCGGGCGTCGTCGGCGCCGACCCGATCCCCGGTGAGCAGTTTCTTTATCGCCTCTTCAACGCCATCGGCGAGACCTTGCCATCCATGGTCCTCGCCCGACAGGCGGTCACCCTGGCCAAGGGACGCCCACAAGCATCGGTGGTTGCGGCGGCCGCCGACGTGGCCGATGAATTGTGCGCACTGGTGCAACCCTTTGCCGAGACTGCGTTCGCCATCCACCGCGCCGCCGGACGACCGATCGTGCTCGCCACCACCAATCCGTACGATCTCGTCAAGCCGTTCGCCGATCGATTGGGGCTCGACGACGTGGTGGCGACTCGCTACGGGGTCTCGCCCGACGGCACCTATGACGGAACGCTCGACGGGCCGTTCGTGTGGTCGGCGGGAAAGCTGGCCGCGATCACCGAGTGGGCCGATCGCAACGATGTGGATCTCGCCGAGAGCTATGCGTACTCCGACAGCGTCTACGACACTCCGATGTTGGCGGCGGTCGGCCATCCGGTGGTGGTGAACCCGGATCCCCGAATGGTGCTCGTCGCCGCCGCCCGCCGGTGGCCCACCCTCAACCTCGACGTGTCGCCAGGTGTGCTCAAGGTGCCGGTGATCGGTCTCGAAATCCAGGAACTTGCCCAGCGGTTCGCGCTGGCCGGCTTCTACCCGTATGCCCGATTCGACATCGACGGTGTCGACAACATTCCAGCCACGGGGCCCGCCATCCTCTGCGGGAACCATCGCAGCTACTTCGATGTCGTCGCGATGTCGCTCACGATCGCGAAGAGCGGTCGGCCGGCTCGCTTCCTCGGCAAGAAGGAGGTGTTCGACGCACCGATCGTGGGGCCGATTGCCGCAGCGATGGGCGGCATTCGCGTTGATCGTGGGACGGGCTCCGACGAACCCCTCGCCGCCGCTGCCGACGCCCTCGCCGGTGGCGAAATGGTCACGATGATGCCCGAGGGGACGATCCCGCGCGGGCCGGCGTTCTTCCGCAAACCCGTCGGGCGATGGGGGGCCGCTCGGCTCGCCCAGTTGAGCGGAGCACCCGTCATTCCCGTCGGGCTGTGGGGCACCGACCGGGTGTGGCCGCGGTCGAGCCGCGTCCCGAACGTGTTGAACCTCACCTCGCCGCCAACGGTGCGGGTGCGAGTCGGCGAGCCAGTGGAAATCACAGGCCGTTCGCTCGAGGCCGACACGAAGCGGATCATGGCGGCCGTCGTGGCGCTCCTTCCCGACGATGCGTACTCCCGGCGCAAGCCCACAGCGCAGGATCTGGCGTTGACGTTTCCGCCCGGGTACCGAGGAGATCCGGACAAAGAAGTGGGTCGCCGGCCCGGCACCGACATTGAGTAGGAAAAGTTTGTGGTTGTGTCATCCGAAGGTGTCGACAGGTTCGTAGAGATCACATGCCGCTTCGCTGCGGCGTGAACAACACAGCGAATCCACTCCCTCAACCAAAGGAACCCCTATGAAGCGCACCTCCACCCGTCTCGTTGCCGTCGGCGCCATCGCCGGCCTGCTCGCCCTCAGCGCGTGCGGATCCGACTCGAACGACGAGAGCTCGTCGACCGACGCGCCCGCCGCCACCGATGCGATGACCGAGACCACCGAAGCCATGACCGAGACCACCGAAGCAATGGCCGAGACCACCGAAGCAATGGCCGAAGAGCCGGGCACGATCGTCGACGTCGCGGTAGCGGCCGGCACGTTCAACACACTCGTCGCGGCAGTCGGCGCAGCCGAACTGGTCGATGCACTGTCCGGTGAAGGCCCGCTCACGGTGTTCGCGCCGACCGATGACGCCTTTGCTGCACTTCCGGCCGGCCTCGTTGACTGCCTCCTGCTCCCCGAGAACAAGGAGACGCTCACCACCATCCTCACCTACCACGTGGTTGAAGGTGCGGTCATGTCGACCGATCTGACCGACGGCCCCGTGCCGACGCTGCAGGGCGAGGAGATCACAGTTGATCTCACCGACGGTGTGACGCTCAACGATTCCGTCACAGTTGTCGCAGCCGACGTCGCCGCCAGCAACGGCGTCATCCACGTCATCGACGGTGTGCTGCTGCCGCCGACGGTCGCCGCAGGCCTCGACGCCTTCGTGGCCACCTGCCCGGCCTGACCAGCGAACGCTGATCCCGATCAGCTGAACAACTGAACATCCTGACCGTGGGGTCGGACGCCACCGAGGCGGCCGGCCCCACGTTCGCGTACGGTGATCGGCGTGGCATCCGATCCGACATGCGAACTCTGCGAGGCCACACCGTTCACCGAGTGGTTCCACGCCGACGACCTGTGTTGGATCGCCGAGTGCGACTCCTGCGGGGTCCCGATGGTCGTCTGGCGATTGCACGATCCGTCACCGCCCCCCGACGTTCGCGCGGCGTTGCACGACCGATTGACGTCGGTTGTCGAGTCTCGATCCGATGCGCCGTTCTGGATCGACGATCGACTCCGGTCGATACCCGACCACTACCACGCTCACGCCCGCCGCCGACCCGACTGGACATCCTGATGGCAACCGCCGAACTTCCACGCCCCGACGAACTGCTCCCGCACCGACCCCCGTTCCTGTTCGTCGACAAGATGATCTCGATCGTCCCAGGTGTGTCGGCATCGGGCATCTGGCGCCTCACCGGCGAGGAGTTCTTCTTCGCCGGACACTTTCCGGGCCGGCCGACGCTCCCTGGCGTGCTGATGTGCGAAGCGATTGCGCAGGTCGGCGCGGCGGCAGTGCTCGCCGACGAACGTTTCGCCGGCAAGCTCCCACTCTTCGGCGGGATGGATCGCGCACGGTTCCGCCGCCAGGTGGTGCCCGGCGACGAGTTGATCCTCGAAGTGGAACTCGGTCGAATGTCAGCTCGTGCCGGAAAGGGTTCGGGTCTCGCACGCGTCGGCAGTGAAATCGCCTGCCAGTGCGACCTCCTCTTCGTCCTCGCCGACACCTGACACAAAAGCCGGTTTGCGTGACATTTCCGTTGGGACGGGCCAACGGAAATGTCACGCAAACGACTACTTCTGGGGTGGAGGCGGGGGGTTGGATCAGGTTGGAGGGGCGACGACGATGGAGCCGTTGTGGCCGCCGAAGCCGAAGTTGTTGGAGATCACCGGGCCCGGCTCCCACGGCCGGGCTTGGCCCATCACGAGGTCGATGTCCATGTCGTCGCTGATGACCTTGGTGTTTGCCGTCGGCGGGATCAGGCGGTGCTCGATCGAGAGGAGCGCTGCCGCGGCTTCGAGCGCACCGGCCGCGCCGAGCGCATGTCCGGTGACGCCCTTGGTCGAGACGACGGGAACGTTGCCGGGTCCGAACACCGCGCTGATGGCCGCTGCCTCGGCGGCATCGTTGAGCGGTGTCGAGGTGCCGTGTGCATTCACCTGCTTGACATCGCCGGGCTCGAGACCAGATTCAGCCAGTGCGAGCCGCATACAGGCGATCGCGCCCACGCCACCAGGCGCGGGTGCCGTGATGTGGAACGCGTCAGCAGTGCTCGCACCGCCGAGAATTTCACCGAGGATGGTTGCCCCGCGCGTGACGGCGTTCGACCACTCCTCGAGGATGAGCACTGCTGCGCCCTCGCCGAGGACGAATCCATCGCGATCGACATCGAACGGACGGCTGACACCCACCGCGGAGAGTGCAGTCATGTTGCCGAAGCTGGCGAGCGCAGTTGCCGTGGCAGCGGCTTCGCTCCCGCCGGTGGCGACGGCATCGACCACGCCCCACCGGATCAGTCGCGCCGCATACGCAATCGCGTGTGAGCCCGCTGCGCACGCAGTGCAGATCGTTTCGTTGGGACCCTGCAGCCCATAGCGCATCGAGATCGAGGCACCCGACGCATTGGCCATCATCATCGGAACGAGGAAGGGCGACACTCGGCGCTCGCCCCGCTCCAGCCTGACCTGGACCTGCTCCTCCATGGAGTGGAGCCCACCGACACCGGTGGCGAAGATCGTGCCGAAGCGCGCAGCATCCACCCCGATGGCGTCGATGCCGCCCGCCTGATCGAACGCCTCGCCGGCAGCGGCGACAGCGAACTGCTCGACGCGGTCAGCCCGGCGCGAATGCTTGGGATTGTCGAAGTACGGCGCTGGGTCCCAGTCGTCGATGGTGAGCGACTGGCCGCTGGTTGCGCCGGGGCCGAGCAACCCGTCCCAGAACGCGTGGCGACCGATGCCGGTCGGTGCAACGACACCGAGACCCGTGACCGCGACCCGTCGGCCGCTGCTCATCAGAGCTTGGCGACGACGATGTCGTATGCCTGCTGGACAGTCTCGACCCCTTCGAGGTCTTCCTCGGGCACCGAGATGTCGAACTCCTCCTCGAGTGCCATCACGAGCTCGACGAGATCGAGGCTGTCGGCGTCGAGATCATCGCCGAAGTTCGCCTCCGGAACGATGGCGCTCTCCTCGACGGACAGCACCTCGACGGCGCACTTGCGGAAACGGGCAAACAGTTCTGGATCCACGGTTCTCTCCTTGATTGTTCGGCGATGCTCGGGCTCGACGACTTTGTTTGGCGGGC
>DASQFE010000554.1:0-4319 GCA_035633295.1 Ilumatobacteraceae bacterium
GATGAACGGTGGCTGCTCGAGGGCGAAGAGCGACCCGATGGCCAGGTACATGATGATGATGCCAACGACCCCGATGAGCGATGCACGACCGACCGTCGAGACCCTGCGGGCATCGACGGGCGCGGAGAACTGGTCGGACGCGTCCGACGTGATGACACTGTTTTCGTTCACACTGCTGTTCTGGTTCACGCTGCTCGCAAGTTCGAGGTAACTAAATCCTACGGCAGCCAAGCGGCCTTCTCTTCGATGCCTGATCCCCGATCAGCGGCGGGTTCAGCGTTACGGTCTGCACGGTCTCGCGTTCATCCAGCAGGGTCTGCACGGCCTCGTCAGTGATGTTCATACGATTGTCCATCCTCATGACCGGGTCGGGCCAAGCTGGTCTCAGGTGACCCGGCCGGCCTCGTGGAACTGATGGCTCGAACCCGGCGACATCCTGGTTGTGCCGCAGACCGATCCATCATGGGTGCCACTGTTCGTACCTGCGTCTGCGGTAGTCGTCAACGTCGGCGCCATGGGAAGCCACGCAATGATCGTGTCACGCGAACTCGGGGTGCCGTGCGTTGCCTCCGTCGCCGATGCGACACCCATCATCCCCGACGACTCGATCATCACCGTCGACGGCAACGCCCCCACTGGGCCTACGACTCCAGCGACGCCTTGATGCGGGCCAGGGTCTTCTCCATGCCCTTGACCATGCTGCGGTCGCGTCGCATGAGAGTCGAATAGACGAACCGTTGCCATCCCTCGTACTGCGGAAAGCTGAACGACTCGCTGACCGTGGTCGTACCATCGTTCTCGGTCAGTTCGTAGCGCCAGGTCGTGTACCCCTCGGCGACGAACTCGAATACCGCACCTGGCTCGCAGGCCGTCACCTCCGACGACGTTGTCCACTTCTTCAGTGTCACGGAACCGGCCGCGGCGACGTTGTCGCCCTCGAACACGGCGCCGACAGCGGGGCCGGTTGCCGGTGCAACCCATCGGCCCGCCACACACTCCGGGCTCCACTCCCCCATCCGGGTGATGTCGGCGATCGCTGCAAACACGTCGGCGGCAGGCCGGTGGATGACGGTGGTTGCGGACCCGTGGACTGCTGCCTCGTCGCTCATCTCGAAGGTCTATCGCACCATTGCGGTCAGGCCGTTCCCAGATGCCGACGGATCTGATCTTCTGAATTCACCATCGGGGAGTGAGCCATCGGCCCGAGCACCGTGTTGGACAGTGACGAACTGACGTTGCCCCTACGCACTTGGCGCGCGAGAGTTGAGGAAATGAGTGGGGATGGTGGACTACCGGGAGGAACCGTCACCTTCATGTTCACCGACATCGAAGACTCCACCCGGTTGCTGAAGCAACTTGGCGATGAGTTCGTGGAGCTCATTCACCTGCACGATGAACTTCTCCGCAAGGTGTGGTCCGAACACGACGGGCATGAGCTCGGCACCGAGGGCGACTCGTTCTTCGTGGCGTTTGCGCATGCCGACGACGCACTTCGAGCCGCCGTCGCTGTGCAGCGAGCGATCCACGAGACCGTGTGGCCCCACGATGTAGAGCTCAGGGTGCGCATCGGCGTGCACACCGGTCTGGCCAATCCTGTCGACGACTCCTATCGGGCACTCAGCGTTCATCAGGCGGCCCGTGTTGTCGCATGTGCTCACGGCGGACAGGTGTTCACCACCGACGACACGCTGGCTGCGTGTCCGCGTGCGTCCAAGGAGTATTCGACCACCTTGCTCGGCCGCTACCGAGTCCGCGACTTCGACAATCCGATCCGGCTCCATAGCGTCAGCATCGACGGTCTCCCGATCATCGACAAGACTCCCCGCGTTCGACCAGCAGACGGACACAATCTCGTCCGCCCAGTCACACGCGTGATCGATCGAGAGGATGCGTCGGCCGAACTGCACCAAGAGATCCGCCCTGGCAAACTGGTGACCATCGTCGGCCCAGGCGGGGTGGGGAAGACACGGCTGGCCATCGATATCGGTCTGCGAACACTCGATCGGTGGCCTGACGGCGTGTGGTTCGTTGATCTGTCGTCGACACAATCAGCTGCGGACGTTCCGCTCGCCGTCGCCGAGGCGATCGGCGTGTCACCATCGCCCACGGGCGACGCCTGGGCAGAGGTACTGGATGCCCTTACCGTGCAGCGCTCCCTCCTCATCATCGACAACTGCGAACAGCTCGGACCGACGCTGACCGAGATGATCGCCCAGCTGCAGGGGTGTGCTCGCGATTGTGCGATCCTTGTAACCAGCCGGCTTCCACTCGGATTGCGGAGCGAACACATCGTTCGCCTCGATGGTTTGGCGGCAACCGGGCCCGACGATCCCGCGATCACCCTCCTGCGCGAGCGCATCGGTCATCGAGCGGCAACGTTCAACCTGGACGACACATTGGACCTCTGTCGCGCGCTCGACGGCTTGCCCGTCGCCATCGAGGTGGCTGCCGGTCGCCTCCGATCCAGCAACCCGGCGGACCTGCTGGTTCGCCTCCGATCGAGCATGGGTGTGCTCGAAGCCGATGACCTCAGCTTGCCACCACGGCATCGGTCCCTCGACCGGCTGTTCGAGTGGAGCGAGCAGTTGCTCAAGCCGTCGGCGCGAGCCTTGCTCAACTCGCTGTCGGTCATCGCAGGAAGCTTCGATCTGAGCATGGCCGAAGCGGTCGGCAGCGACGACACGCTGAAGCAAGATGACGTTGCCCCGTGCCTGTGGGACCTCGTCGACGCGTCCCTCGTGATCATGGACGAAACCCGGGGCTCGACCCGCTACCGGTTGCTGGCGACGGTGCAGCAGTATGTGCTCGCCCGCACCACGTCGCAGGACAGGCTGCCCATCGTCCGGCGGCAGGCGCTCGCGTTGGTCGAACGACTCGGGCCCATGCAACCGATCGATCGCCGGTGGGTCGGGGAGATGGCAATCGAGCTCGACAACATCCGAGGAGTGCTCGCATCGCTGAAGCAGGGCTCGCCTGACGACGCTGTCCTGGCACAGACGCTGATCTGGAGTGTCGCCCACTTCCACGACAGCAGCGACGCATTCCGCTCAGGGATCGACGAGGTCGGTCGGTGGAGCGACGCCTTCGACCAGCCGACCGCCGAGCGCGTATCGCTCCTTGCAGCGAGCGCTGACCTGTGCCTGCGAGTGGGCGAGAACGACAAGGCGGAACATCTGCTCGACGAGGCTGAAGCCATCCAGGAGTTGCACGGCTCGCCCGCGTGGGACGACGTAGCCACCGTGCGCAGCCGAGGTGAACTCAACCTGAGGCGGGGTGTGCCGGAACAGGCCGTGGCCAGCGCTCGAGCTGCACTACCCCGAGCCGGCACGGCACGTGGGCGGGCCCGACTGCTGAACCTGCTTGGAATCGCCCTGTACGAGATCGGAGACCTTGCCGAAGCAGCAGCTGCGTTCCGATCCGAGATCGGGGCGGCACTCGAGGCGGGGATGGAGACGTTTCTCGTGAACGCCCACGGCAACCTTGCCGAAGCGCTTCTCCAACTCGGCGACAATGTCGGCGCGGCACAGCATCAACTGGCGTGCCTCGAACTCCGTTCGACCACCTCCGATGATGTCCACGAGGGCTTCTTCTTCATCGTTGCCGCCCACCTTGCGGCCAAACGCGGTGAATGGGCGACAGCCGTTCGCCTTCATGTCGCTGCTGACGTGCTTCTCGAACGCGCCGGGTTCGTGATGTACGACCAGGACCTGAAGCAACGCAAACAGCTCCTGGGCGAAGCGCGCGAGGCGCTGGGTGACATCGATTTCGAGGCAGCTGCCAGCAATGGGCGCTCCGTCGACACAGCGCTCGCGGCGAGAATTGCCACCGTCGTGCTCCAACGAGTTGCAACAGACACAGGAGAATGACCATGCCCATCATCAACAACAACGACGACCCGGATCAGCCACCAGAGCCAACACCTGCACCAGCGCGCATCGCACTGTCCGATCGATCAGGAGGCTTCGCATACGCGGCCCACGAGATCCTCGTGCGCGGGCGGTCCTCTCGTGATCGAGTGAGCGAGCTGATCGGTGCCGACTTGGCCGGCCTCGAACCGATCATCGGCTCGGACGCTGTCGATCTCCTTGGAACGCCCGCAGAGGCAGTCTGGTACCAAGCGATGGGTATCGAGAATCCGCTGTCGTTGATCGACCAACTGACATCCGAGGGATTCGTCGCACAGCCCAACCACATCTTCTTCGCCCATTCATGCGCAACGCCGTGTGGGCCGCATCCGGCTGATGCGTTCGACTTCGTGTGGTCAGGCGCGCAGGCCAACCCGATGCGCGCCAACCCGATGCGCGCCAACCCGATGCGCG
>DASQFE010000555.1:0-6045 GCA_035633295.1 Ilumatobacteraceae bacterium
GGATGTTCGAGCAGCAACAGGTGCTGTCCGCCGCCGTGCTCGAGCAACGAGGTCTGGACTGCGAGCGCCTCGCGATAGGGCACTCGGCCCAACCAGCGGACGCGCAGCGGATCCGACACGATCGTCATGTCAGGCGAACTCGTCAGAGTTCGGTCGACCAGTCCTTCGACTCGAGGATCTCCTTGACCCGCTTGAGGAATCCCGCGGCATAGGCGCCGTCGAAGGCCCGATGATCCCAGCTCATGGCCAGATTGCCAACGGGGTGGATGGCGATGGCCTCACCCCCATCGGGGCCGATGGCGACGACAGGACGACGCACGATTGCGTCGGTGGAGATGATCGCCACCTGCGGTTGGTTGATGATGGGCATGGTGAGCACCGAACCGGCCGAGCCGTTGTTGGTGAGCGTGAACGTGCCGCCCGAGATCTCGTCGGGGCTGAGCTTGCGGGAGCGGGCCCGATCGGCGAGGTCGGAGATCTCACCGGCGATGGCGGCGAGGCGCTTGGTGTCAGCGTCACGGATGACGGGAGCCAGCAGGCCGTCGTACTCGAGATCGACGGCGATACCGAGATCGATGTAGTTGTGCACGACGAGGTCGGTGCCGCTCACGCTCGCATTGAGGTGCGGGAATTCACCGAGGCCGTCGATGACGGCGCGGGCGATGAACGGCAGATACGTGAGTCCGAAGCCGTGCGTCGCCTTCCACTCGTTCTTCACCTTGTTACGTACGACATCGACGTTCGCAAAGTCGACCTCGACAACGCTGAATGCGTGCGGGCTCGTTGCCTTGCTCATCACCATGTGGTCGCCGGTCAGGCGACGGATCTTCGACAGCGCCAGCGTGGTGTCGCGTCCGTCGGCACTCGCCGCAGCGGGAGCGGGAGTTGGGGCTGGAGCCGGCACGGCAGCCGGAGCCGGAGCGGGGGCGACAGCAGGAGCAGGCGCCGAAGCTGGAGCCGCAGCAGGAACAGGAGCCGGTTGGCCGCCGGCAACATCGAGATGATCGAGGACGTCGTCGCGTGTGATCCGACCGCCGGGGCCGGTGCCGGCGATTGCGTCGGGATCGAGGCCGTTGTCGTTGACGAGTCGACGGACCACGGGTGACAGCAGCCGATTGTCGCCGGCTGCAGCGGTTGCCGGCGACGCAACCACCGGAGCGGGAGGCGGTGGCGCGGTGACCGGAGCGGGCGTCGGCGGAGCGGGCGGTTGCGGCGGTACCTGCTCGACCGGTGCGGGAGCCGGCGTCGGTTCAGGTGCGGGTGCCGGCGTCGGTTCAGGTGCGGGTGCCGGAGCGGGCGCCGCTTCAGGTGCCGCTTCGGGTGCCGGGGCGGAGGGGGCAGCACCATCGGCATCGCCGACGACGGCGATCACGGTGCCCACATCAACCGTGTCACCCTCCTGCACCCGGATTTCGGTGAGCACACCCGACACGGGTGACGGAACCTCGGTGTCGACCTTGTCGGTCGACACCTCGAACAACGGCTCGTCGGCGGCGACGGTGTCGCCAACGTTCTTGAACCACTGTGTAATGGTGCCCTCGGTGACCGTTTCACCGAGCTGCGGGAGCGTGACATCTGCCATGGGGTGGGATCCTTCGATGGGTCGAAATGCGGTTCGGGTGTCGGCTGTCAGCCGTTGAAGTTGCGGCCGGTGAGTGACATGACGGTCTCGCCGAAGAGTTCGGAAAGGCTCGGGTGGGGCTGAAGGAACTCGGCGATGTCGTCGACCGTGGCTTCCCAGTTGACCGCGAGGTAGCCGCCGGCGAGCTGTTCGGTGACCCACGGGCCCACCATGTGAACGCCGAGTACCTGGCCGGCCGAGCCATCGGCGTTGCGCTTGGCGATGACCTTCACGAGGCCTTCGGTCTCGCCCAGGATCTGGGCGCGGCTGTTGAACTTGAACGGATGCTTGGCGACCACCACGTCGTAGCCGGCCGCCTTGGCCTGCTCCTCGTCGGGGCCCGCCCACGCCACCTCGGGGTGGCAGTAGATCGCCCATGGCACCCGGTCGTACATCACCGGCATCGGCGACTCACCGAGCATGTGCTTGATCACCAGGATCGCTTCGGCGTACGCCACATGGGCGAGCTGCGGCGTGGCGATCAGGTCGCCAACGGCGTACACACCGGGCTCGGCGGTCTGGCAGTACTCGTCGACCACGACGAAGCCTCGCTCGTCGACGACCACGCCGGTTCCCTGCAGCCCGAGATGATCGGCGAACGGGCGGCGGCCGACCGACACGACGACAGCATCGACCTCGACCGACTCGCCGTCACCGAATGCCACCGTGGTGCCACCCGATCCGTTGGGCGTGTGGCCGTTGACCATCACGCCGGTGCGGATTGCGATCTTCTTCTTCTTGAACGACTTCTCGACGACCTTGGCGAGGTCGGCGTCGAGGCCGGGAAGGATTTTCGGGAGCCCCTCGAGGATCGTGACCTCGCTGCCGAGGTCGGCGAAGGTCGATGCGAACTCGCATCCGATGGCACCTCCACCGATCACCACGACCCGGGCGGGAAGCACGTCGAGATCGAGCACTTCGTCGCTCGTCATGATCGGCCCGCCACGTTCGAAGCCGGGGATGAGCCGAGGGACCGAACCCGCAGCGAGGATCACGGCGTCGCCGGTGATCGTCGCCGACGAGCCGTCCGCCATGGACACGCTCACGGCGCGACCGGCGCCGAGCGATCCGACGCCATTGAACACCTCGACCTTGCGGCCCTTGCACATCGCGGCGATGCCCTTCACGAGGCCGTCGACGATGCCCTGTTTGCGTTGCTGGGTGCGGGCGAAGTTCACGCTGGGCGTGCCACCACCCTCGATGCCGAAGTCGGCGGCATGATCGACGTGGCGCTTCACCGCCGCGGTTTCGAGAAACGCCTTGGCGGGGATGCAGCCACGGTTGAGGCAGGTTCCGCCCAGCGCGTCCATCTCGACCAGGGCCACGTTCAAGCCCGCCGATGCGCCGTACAGCGCCGCCGAATAGCCGCCGGGGCCGCCACCAATCACCACCAGGTCGAAATGGTCACTCACCGCGCTCACCGTAGCGCCGGATTGCGTGGTCGTCATCGGGTTGTGTTGCGATCGGGTTCACGACTCGGACAGCACCCAGGTTCGACGTTGCTCACCACGAAGGAGTATCAGCACCCGGTTCGAGCCATCGGCGCCGCTGATGTCGAACTCGATGCGGCACCGTTGCGGGTCGTCGGTGATTTCGACGCATCGGCCGGCGGCCGGCGCGGTGATCGGCGAGAGCCCGAGATCACCCGTGATCAACTCGAAGCTGTCGATTCCGTCAGAGTCGTCGACACCGCCGATCTCCACGTCGACGGCGAACGTCGGCGCCTCCTGCGACGTTGCGAGCACGGTGACCTCCACATCGCCGACGGCTACCGATTCACCGATCTCGGCCGGCTCGACCGCCGTGCTCTGATTCGCGAGTTGCAGGAAGAACAGACCGCCGGCCAGCAGGATCACCAGACCGACACCGACCGAGAGCAGCAGCAGTGTGCGGGTCCTCATCGCCGATGGAGCCTACGAGAACGTTTCGGAAACGTCGGGAGCTTGCCGCTGCATTCATCGGTCGGGCTCGATACCTTCGCAGGCATGATCACTCGTCTTCGCCACCGAACGCAGCTCGCTGCGGCAGTCATGGCTCTCGGATTGCTGGCTACCGCATGCGGATCCGACGCCAGTAGCTCCGACACGGGCAGCGCCGACAACACGGCGGTTGCGGCGCCCCCGGCATCGCAGCCCGACTCGACGACTTCCAGTGCCACCGCTTCCACGGCTGCACCCCCCTCTCCCGCCGGTGACGCAACGACGGCCCCGCCGGCGGCGGTGCCCGAGGCGCTGCAGTTCACCGCACCTCTGGTGGGTGGCGGCGAGTTCACCGGCGCCGACTACGCCGACAAGCCAACGGTGTTCTGGTTCTGGGCTCCCACTTGAAGCACCTGCAACCGTGAAGCCCCCTCGGTCGAGGAGGCAGCCCAGCAGTTCAAGGATTCCGCCAACTTCGTCGGCGTTGCATGGACCGGCGACGACGACTCGTTCCAGGAGTTCATCGACAAGCACGGCCTGACGTTCCCGCAGATCAGCGACGACCCGGGCGACGTGTTCGATCGTTTCGGCGTCTCGTATCAGCCGGCACTCGTCATCGTGAAGACCGATGGCTCAACCGAGTCGGTCGCCGGCGCCGTTGATGCCGAACTCCTCAACCAGATCATCAGCGAAGCCGGCTGACGCCCGCACGGCCACCACAACCCGCTCCGTCGAGTCGATCCGCCGGATCGCGTTCTACGCTCGTAGTCATGCGCGTTGCCATCACCGGATCCACGGGCCTCATCGGCTCAGCCCTGAAGCCGCACCTCGAGTCGCTCGGCCATGAGGTGATCCGCGTCGTGCGGAGCAACCCGACCGGAACCGACATCGTCTGGTCGCCCGCCGAGTCTCGGATCGACACGCACGCGCTCGACGGCGTCAACGCCGTGGTGCATCTCGCCGGCGCCGGCATCGGCGACAAGCGTTGGACCGACGACTACAAGCGCGAACTCACCGAGAGCCGCACGAAGGGCACCACGCTGATCTCCGAGGCGATTGCTGCCGCCGACAATGGTCCGACGGTGTTCCTGTCGGGATCGGCGATCGGCATCTACGGCGCGCGAGGAGACGAGGAACTCGACGAGGCCTCGCGCCCCGGCGACGGGTTTCTCGCCGACCTCTGCGTGAAGTGGGAGCAGGCCACCGCATTGGCGGCCGCCGCGGGTGTGCGGGTCGTGCACCTGCGCACCGGCATCGTGCTGTCGGCGAAGGGGGGCGCACTCAAGAAGCAGCTTCCGCTGTTCAAGTTCGGCCTCGGCGGCAAAATGGGCAACGGCGGCCAGTGGCAGAGTTGGATCTCGATCGACGACGAGGTCGCTGCCATCGCCCACCTCCTCACGACCACCACCTCGGGCGCCGTGAACCTGACGGCGCCCAATCCGGTCACCAACCTCGAGTTCACGAAGGCGCTCGGCGAGGTGCTGCACCGTCCGACATTCGTGCCGATCCCGAAGTTCGGCCCGAAGTTGCTGCTCGGTGGTGAACTCGCCGACAACCTGCTGTTCTCCGGCCAAAAGGTGCTCCCGCGCATCCTCGAAGCCGACGAAGGGTTCACCTTCGCTCACCCCGACCTCGCCACGGCGCTGGGAGCGCTGCTCGACTCGTGACGCGTCCCGACGCACCGGTCGCCATCGTCGGTGCGGGCCTGGCCGGATTGTCGTGCGCCGTCGCGCTGCACGAGGCGGGCGTGGCGGTGCAGGTGTACGAGGCGAATGACGGCGTCGGGGGTCGGGTGCGCAGCGATCAGGTCGACGGGTTCACGCTCGACCATGGCTTCCAAGTTGCGCTCACCGCCTATCCCGAGATGCATCGCCAGCTCGACATGGCAGCACTCGACCTGCAGGCCTTCGATCCCGGAGCATTGGTGTGGCGCAACGGTCGTGGCGCCGTTGTCGGCGATCCGTTCCGGCAACCGTCGACCACGCTGTCGACGGTCACCTCTCCGATCGGCTCACTGTTCGACAAAGCCCGTATCGGACTTCTCCGTCGTCGGGTTCGCAGCGTCCATCCGGTCCGACTGCTTCAGGGCCCCGACGGGTCCACTCACGACGCACTCGCCGATGCGGGGTTCTCCGACACGATCATCGAACGATTCTTCCGTCCGCTGGTTGGCGGCATCCAGCTCGACCCCGAACTGGCCGACAGCCGACGCATGTTCGACATCATCTTCCGGATGCTCGCCGACGGCGACTCCGCAGTGCCTGCGGCGGGCATGCAGGCGATCCCCGACCAGCTCGCCGCGAAACTGCCGGCGGGCAGCATCCACCTCGGCGCACGGGTGACATCGACCTCGGCAGCGTCAATCATGCTCGACGACGGCAACGAGATCCCGGCCGCCGCGGTGGTCGTCGCCACTGAGGGCCCGATTGCGGCCCGGCTGCTCGGCCTGGCGGAGGTGGAATCCAAGTCAGTCGGAGCGGTGTACTTCGCGGCTCGCGAGGCACC
>DASQFE010000556.1:0-2229 GCA_035633295.1 Ilumatobacteraceae bacterium
ATCCACCTGAGAGCAAGCACCCGCCCAGTCGGACGCCGCCCTTGTCGACACACCGATCAGGCAAGCGAAACCGCTCGTATCGGGCACGTTCGATCGGGCTGACCCGCTCAGAACGCGCCTGCCCGAGATGAGACGACCCGACCCGGCGAAGGCGCTCCCCGCTGCCGGATCTGTGCGCCGGCAGGCGGTTCGCTTGGGAACATCTTGATCGAGGCCGGTGCGATTCGCCGGAGTGTTCAATTGAGCGCGAAAGCCGACCGCAGATCGCTCATGGATGGCAAGCGAGCCACGACGTGAGGTGGTCCACCACTGCGTCAGGTTGCTCGATGATCACCATGTGGCCGGCACTGTCGATGACCGCAAGTCGAGCGCCATCAATGGCTGCGGCGATCCTCTTGGAGACCTTCGCTGGCGTGGCCTTGTCGAGGTTGCCGACGAGGATCAAGGTGGGCGGCGCTGGCGTTGCAAACGTGAGTCGAAGATCTATGTCGGCGGTCGCACGTGTGATGTCCTGTCGGGTGTCCGGTGGGCACTGTGCAGAGAGTGTGCGGATCCAGTCCAGTTGTTCTGGGTTCGGACGCTTGCCGAACCATGTAGAGATCATGAGGCGTCCCGGTTGCTTGCGCTTGAGCATTGCGATGCCGAGTTTGGAACTGAAGAGTCGAGCGGCGAGCCGCATGACTGGGTTCTGGATGGATTGTTCGGTTCCTGCGACCGAGGTGACGCTCCGAACGCGTCCGTCGAGTTCGGCGCTCGTTCGTGCCGCAAGCGCGACGACGGCACCGAGGGAATGGCCAACGAGGTGGAAGGCGGGCAGATCAAGTCCGGCGGCGATGTCCTTGACGTCTTGAACAAGACGTTCAGCAGTTGGCTCGGCGGAACCCAGCGTGGAACGTCCGTGACCGCGCAGGTCTGGGATGACAGTTCGATAGCCGGCCGCCACGAGTCGTTCTGCGACTGGTTCCCAGGTGGTGTGGTCGAGTGAGAAGCCGTGAACGAGCACTACGCATGCCGCATCCGCGCTTCCGGCAGACCAGACCGCGAGTTCGGCTCCGTCCGCGGCCGTGACAACGGCTGGCTCTGTCGGCGATCCCGGACTGGTCGGCAACATGACAAGGAGTCTCGCAGCACAGCGACCCACTCAAGACCACCGCGAGTTCCCCGCGGTTGTACCAAGCGCGATCGGCCCTTGCGCGATCGGCGAACCGCTCGAAAACGTTGTGAACGTGCCGTCTTCGGGTGCGTCTACGGTTGTTGGCCTTGCGAGTATCCCGTCTCCACCTCACCGACGTAACGCCGTCGCCTGAGCTGCCGTGGGCGCGGCCAACTTTCCCGGTGTACGCCTTCCTGGTCGAGCATTCTGACGGACCAGTCTTGATCGACACCGGTGTCGGGCTCGGCAACGAATTCATCGACCAGCTGTACTCACCTGTGCACCACGACCTCGACGTCGCGCTCGCCGAACACGGCATGACCAACGACGACATCGCGACCGTGATCACCTCGCACCTGCACTTTGACCACTGCGGTCAGAACAATCGGTTCGCGCACGCTCAAGTGCTCGTTCAGCGAGCCGAAGTCGAAGCAGCCAGAGAACCGCTCTACACGGTCCCCGAATGGGCGTTCCCAGACGGGATCGAGTTGACCGAGATCGACGGCGACCACCACGTCGCACCGGGTATCGAGATCATCGCAACACCCGGCCACACTGCAGGTCATCAGTCAGTGCTCATCGACGATGGAAACGGCCAGCGAACGATCGCATGTTGCCAGGGTTCATGGAACGCCCAGAGCTTCGGCGACGCCGACTTGGGCGACGACGGTTGGGACCAAGCAGCCGGTGCCAGGTCGATGAGAAGGCTCCACGCACTCGAGCCGACCTCTGTCCTCTTCAGTCACGATTCCACCGTCTGGAAACCGTCCGGCCTCCCCACCACTGTCGAAGGCAGCGCTACGTGAACCGACCTGCTCCGCCACTGTGACACGCATATCACCACCGCTGACCGCGCTCTGCCCCTGCTCGGAAACGGCAAACCTTGGAGCGGACACCAGCGCGAGAATGTGCGAGTCCTCCGCAGGAACGGTCACGCCGGCCGTATCTCCAGCTCGACGAGAATGCGGTTGGCGAGCTTGCGATATCCCGAGTCGTTGAGGTGAACGCCGTCGTCGGCGAGATCAGAGTCGTCGAGGAGATCGGTCATCGGCACGAACAGCGCCGAATGGACGACG
>DASQFE010000557.1:0-8221 GCA_035633295.1 Ilumatobacteraceae bacterium
CACCGCTGTCGGACTGGTTCGACGCAGCCGGGCTCGAACTGAACGGCTGCATGGTCGCCCACGACGCATCGGTATGGCGCCGCGACCTGCTGCGCCGGCGTCATTACATGTTGATGGATCTCGTTCCAGAGCGGGAATGGCGGGAGGTGATCGTCCGCGCGCTGGAGGTGCTCGCTGACCCCGAGTCATCGATCGACGACATTCGCACCTCCCTCGACGAGTGCGCGAGACCCGAAGCGCTCGACGTGCTCGCCGACATCCTGATCCCGGCCCAACTCAAGCCGGAGGACGAGTTCGCGCTCGAAACTGTCGAGTCGCCCGGTCATGTGTTCGAACTCGTCCACCGGGCCATCGCCGTGGCCCGTCGACCCCGGGAAATCGCGACCGCCGAGTATCTGGCGTGCGTACTGCACGAGCGGTGCGGTCAGCCGTTGATTGCGGCCGGGCACCTCGCGCGCGCCGTCGAGGCCCAGCCCCGGCTTGGCACGGTCGTCGAGAGGATGGGCTGGTACTGCTTCGACCGCGGCGACGCCCGTGGTGCCATGCGTTGGTGGCGCGAGCTCGACGAATCCCACCCGGCGGCGAGCACGATCGCACCGTTCCTCGACCCCACCAGCGGCCGGCCCAAGATCGGTCGCAACGACCCTTGTTGGTGCGGATCGGGACGCAAGTTCAAGCACTGCCACCAGACCACGGCCGATGTGCCGGCACTGGCAGACCGGGTCGCATGGCTCTGCCGCAAGGCGTCACTCTGGATCGAACACAGCGCGAGCGAGTCGCATGGCCTGGTGACAGATCTCGCCATCGCGTGGGTGGCAGGGGACCCCGACGCCGACGCATCCGACGTAATGGACGACGATGAGGCCGAGGTGCACGCGCAGATGGCCAGGGCGTTCGCCGACCCGATCCTGTTCGATGCGGCGCTTCACGAAGGCGGCCAGTTCGCCGACTTCCTCCGTGAACGCGGGGACCTGCTGCCCGACGACGAGCGCCTCCTCGCAGCAGCGTGGCTGACGGTCGATCGCAGCGTGCACGAGGTCGTGTCCATCGAACGCGGCGTGGGCATGAAGCTGCGCAATCTCGCCACAGCCGATGTCGCAGACGTTCGCGAGCGGACCATGTCGCGCTCCGCGCAGGTTGGTGAGCGCTACTGCGCTCGGGTGGTGCCCGACGGTGAGTCCCACCAGATCATCGGCGGTGTCTTTGCCGTACGCACGGGCCACGAGGAGAGGGTGCTCGAGCTGTGCGACGAGGCCGACCCGCTGGAGCTGTGCGCCTGGGCCGGCGCGCTCGCCCAGCCACCGAGCATCGTGCATCGCCCGGGAGTGCTCGACTCGATGTTCGACAGCGGCGCGATCGAAGCCGCGCTCGACGAACTCGGCGACGCCGACCAGTCCACCGTGCTGGCCCGCCTCAACACGGAGATCTCACGCCAGGCGCAGGCCCACTGGCTCGACGACACCATCCCAGCGCTGGATGGCCTCACGCCGCGTCAGGCAGCGGCGGACCCCACCCGCCGCGAACAGCTCGAACGCCTGCTCGCCGAAATCGACCGCCACGACGACCGCTTCCGCCAACTCGACCTCGACAGCGACGGCATGGCCGGCGGGGCGATCACCTACGACACCGCCGCCCTACGCCGCGAACTCGGTCTGAGCTGACGAGACGTACACGATGTGTCTGACACATCGTGTACGTCCCCTGTTGTGATGGTCAGGTGAGCGAGTCGTAGTCGGCATCGCCGGGCATGGCGACGCCGACGAGCCGACCGGCTTCATCACGGCGGAGCTTGGGCAGCGTGCACGGTGGACGCTCGACGGCTGCGCCCGCCGCCAATGCGGCGGCGGCGGTGAGGTGCGGCTGCAGGAATCGCAGGTTCGCCATCGTCGGCGGCATCATCGTCAACTCGCCGTCGGCTTGCAGACGCAGCGCGTCGGCGGGGCGCACCCACAGACTGTCGACAGTCTCCTTTTCATCGTGCAATGGCTCCTGATCGTTCGGCATCTCGCTCAGGAAGAACCGGGTGTCGAACCGGCGTTGCTCACCGACCGGGGTGATCCAGTGATCGACGTAGTGCGTCGTCGACAGATCGAGAACGAGATCGTCTCGACGACACAGCTCCACCAGCGACAACGAACTGTCGTGCACCTCGTGACGATCCTCGTTGCGCAGGCTCAGCGCACCGCCACGCCGCGGTTCGGCAAGTAGCACGCCGGCTTCCTCGAAACACTCGCGGACCGCCGCCACCCAGTAGGCGAGACCGCCGTGATCGATGCCGAGCTTGTCCGACGCCGTTGCATCGTCAAGACCATCACAGAACGGTGCAATCTCATCGGCACCGTCGACGCCATCCACCCGACCACCGGGAAACACGTACATCCCCGCACCGAAGACTGCGTTCGCAGTGCGGCGCAGCATGAACACCTCGATGCCCGGTGCACCATCGGCGGCGTCTCGCACGAGCATCACGGTGGCGGCAGGTCGGATCGGGACGTCGATGGGATCGATGGGATCGATGGAGCGTGCGGTCATGGCATGTCGAAGGTACCCAAACCGTGCGAATCGACGAGATTCGGAGGAATCCTGCCGAGACCGCCATGGGTCCGGCGTTCGGGGTTCTACGGTGTGAGCATGTACACGCCACCGACGACGGCTCCGAATCAGCCGGCTGATGTCCTCGAACACATCGGGCCGGGAACCCAGATCATCGTTCCGCTCGCAAACGGTGAACCGACCGCCGTGATCGACGCCATCGAAGAGGCGGCCGCTGCCGGCGACCCACGGATCGACGAGGTCCGCGTGCACCAGATGCACGCCATCCACGACCGGCCGTACCTGCGTGGCGAGTACGGCACCCGCCTCAAACACATCTCGTACTTCCTGTCGCACGTCACCCGGCCACAGTTCACGGCCGGCCACATCGGCCTCGTCCCCGCTCACTTCTCCGAGGTGTACGGCCTCATGCGGATGCGCACCGATGACCCGCTCGTGATCGCCGCAGCGTCACCGCTTGATCGCCACGGATACTTCTCGCTCGGTGTCTCGGCCGACTACACGTCGAGCTTCATCGGGCGCAGCCGGATCTTCCTCGAGGTCACCGACGACATGCCCCGCACGTTCGGTCGTAACCAGATCCACGTCTCACAGGTCGTCGGATGGTGTCGCAGCGACCGCAAGCTGGTGGAGGTGCCTCCTGCGCAGTGCGGCGACACCGACCATCGGATCGCCGCGCTCATCGCCGAACGCATCCCGAACGGCGCCACCATCCAGACCGGAATCGGATCGATCCCGAATGCGATCATGGCGTCGTTGTCGGAGCACAAGGACCTCGGTATCCACACCGAACTCGTGTCAGACGGCGTGGTCGACCTCATCGAATCGGGTGTGGTCAACGGGGTCAAGAAGCGTCTCAACCGCACCAAGGTGGTCGGTACCTTCGCACTCGGAACCGAACGTCTCCACGAGTTCCTTCATGAGAACACCGCCATCGAGTTGCATGCCGTGCGCTACGTCAACGACCCCCGCATCATCGCCAACGAGAACAACTTCGTGTCGATCAATGCCACGTTGACCGTCGACTTCCTCGGACAGTGCGCCTCCGAAACCATCGGCGGCCAGTACTACTCGTCGTCGGGCGGCCAGAACGACTTCGCCCGCGGCGCGATGTACTCCGACGGTGGACAGGGCTTCGTCGTGTTGCACTCGACCACATCACACGGCTCGTCGCGGATCGTGCCGCAGCTCGCGGCCGGCGACGTGGTCACGACCCCGAAGAACACGATCGACAAGATCGTCACCGAGTACGGCGTCGCCGAGCTTCGCGGCCGGTCGATCAAGGAACGCTCCGAGGCGTTGATCGCCATCGCCCACCCCGACCATCGCGCCGAGCTGACAGCCGCCGCGGAAGCCCTCCACTACACCTGAGCTCTGAACCGGAGCGCTCGTCATGCCCACCTCGGATGTCGATCTGGCGACGCTGCGCGAGATCGAGCGTCGGGTCCTCTGGCTCGCCACGCGGATGATCGACCATGCCAATCGGCGCGACGACACCGACATCAAGGTCGGTGGTCACCAGGCGTCGTGTGCATCGATCGCGTCGATCATGACGGCGCTCTGGTTCGGGCACATCGGCGGCGACGACAAGGTCGCCGTGAAACCCCACGCATCGCCGGTGTACCACGCGATCAAGTACCTCACCGGTGAACTCGACCGGTCGTATCTCACCACGTTGCGCCAGCGCGGCGGCCTCCAGGCGTACCCGTCGCGAACGAAGGACCCCGACGTGGCCGACTTCTCGACCGGATCGGTTGGCCTCGGCGCAGTCGCACCGCTCTTTTCCGCGTTGACCCGCCGCTACACCGACTCACACTTCGGGGCACAGTCCTCGGCGCGATTCATCGCGCTCGTCGGCGACGCCGAGCTCGACGAAGGCAACGTGTGGGAGGCCATTGCCGACCCGGCCACGCAGGAACTCGGCAACTTCACCATGATCGTCGACCTGAACCGCCAGAGCCTCGATCGAGTGATCCCGGACATCGCCGCGATTCGATTGAAGCGATTCTTCGCCGATGCCGGCTGGCACGTCGCCGAAGCCAAGTACGGCGCTCGCCTCACCGCAGCCTTCGCCAAGCCCGACGGCGACGCGCTCGCCGCCCACATCGACTCGCTCAGCAACGAGGCATACCAGGAGTTGTTCGCCCTGTCGCCGTCCGACCTTCGACGCAAGTTCCTCGCAGGCGCGGACGCGGCCGTCGTCCGTCTTGCCGACGGTCACGACGACGATGCGCTGGCATCGTTGGTCACCGACCTCGGTGGACACGATCTCGGCCTACTGATCGACACCTTCCGCGAGTGCGACCGGGCCACCGACCAGCCATCGGTCGTGTTCGCCTACACCATCAAGGGCCACGGGCTGCCGATGGCCGGTGATCCGATGAATCACGCGGCACTGCTCACCTCCGAACAGCTCGATGCGTTCAGAGCCCAGCTCGGCCTCGACGAGACGACCGAGTGGGATCGGTTCGATCCCGACTCGCCGGCCGGACGGTTGTGCGTCGCTGTCGGCAGCGCAATCAACAACACGCCACCGGCTCCCCGACCGATCCTGGCGGTCCCGGCCGCGGCACGCCCGGTCGTCACCAACGGCGCCGTGTCGACTCAGGAGGCATTCGGCCGGGTGTTGGCGAGCCTCGCCGACGTGGCCGGTGTCGGCGAACGGATCGTCACCACGGCGCCCGACGTCTCGATCTCCACGAACCTTGGTGGCTGGATCAACAAGCGCGGTGTCTACGCCCACGCCGAACGCGCCGACCACGGTGGCAGTGCCCGCCTGCTGCAGTGGGCGCCCGGGCCGACGGGCCAGCACATCGAACTCGGCATCAGCGAAATGAACCTGTTCATGCTGCTCGGTCAGCTCGGGTTGAGCCACGAGCACCACGGTCGGCACCTCCTGCCGATCGGCACGGTCTACGACCCGTTCGTGCTGCGTGGCCTCGATGCATTCATCTACGGCGTGTACAACGACGCAAAGTTCGTCGTCGCCGGCACACCGGCCGGCGTGACGCTCGCACCGGAGGGCGGGGCCCATCAGTCGACAGTCACGGCGTCGGTCGGTGCGGAGCTCCCGAACGTCAACTACTCCGAGCCCGCCTATGCCACCGAGGTCGATTGGCTGCTGTGCGATGCACTCGACCAGCTCTCCCGGCCCGGCGGCACCAGCGCCTATCTCCGGCTGTCGACACGACCGATCGATCAGGCGCCGTTCGCGTCGGTCCTCCGGGCACTGGGCGACGAGCGGCTCCGCGAACAGGTGTTGCTCGGCGGCTATCGACTCGTCGAGGGCGCCGACGACGGTCGGCCGGCGGTGACGATCGTGACCACCGGCGTGATGGCACCTGAGGCCGTCGCCGCGGCAGCCGACCTCGACCACGAAGGCGTGCAAGCGAGCGTGATCCACCTCACCAGTCCCGACCGGGTCTACCGAAGTTGGCGTGCCGGCTTCACGCGGTCGACGGCGACTGCCCGTGAGGTCAGCTCACCGAGCCATCTCCATCGCCTGGTGCCGGCGGATGAACGCACACGGCCCATCGTGAGCGTGCACGATGCCGCGAGCCACAGTCTCGCCTGGCTGGGTTCGGCACTGGGCACGCATCAGTACGCCCTCGGCGTCGACCGCTTCGGCGAGTCGGGCACCATCGCCGATCTCCACGAGATCACCGGCATCTCGAGGGGCAGCATCGTCAACGCTGCCCTCGTTGCTCTCAGCGGGTTCGACCTCTACGACTGAGGCGAACCCGGTGGCTCGGCGGGCGCGGGCCGAGTGATCACGTAGGCAATGGCGCCGCCGACGACAACCGCCATCACGATGCCGACGATCTGCCAGTGATCGTTCAGGAACGTGGTGGCCCGAGCCTGACGCTCGAGCGCCCAGTCGGTGACCGGGTCACCTTCCTCCTTGATATCGACCCAGTAGAAGTACCACAGCAGGTACACACCCGACAGCACGACGAAACCGGCAGCGATCCGGTCGACGTAGCGCATTCCGCCGCGGAGGAACTTGAGCAGGCTCGTATTGGCCGACGCCAAGGCGATCGTGAGCGCACTGACGAGCAGAGCCATCCCTGCTCCATAGGCGAGCACATTGCCGACACCGGCCACCACACCCTCACGTGTCGATGTGCTGAACACCGTGGCGATGAACAGCCCGATGGTGCAGCCGATCGAGGCCACGGCGTAGGCAATTCCAAAGACGAACATGGCCCGCATGGTGCGCTCGGGGGCGTCGCCGCCGGTGCTGATGTTCGGCGTCATGAAGGGGATCTTGTAACCGAACAGCATCGCCACGCCGAGGATGACCAGAGCCAGACCGATGCCGCCCGTGGCATACTTGGCATTCTCGTTGATCCAGTTCGTGAAGTTGTAGGAGATCACGCCGGCAACGAGGAACACCGACAAGAAGCCGGCCGACACGGCAACGCTGACGAGCAGCGCCCGGCGCATCGTGGCGCGCTGGGTGCCAGGGAGCGACCCCTGCATACCGAGGAAGTACATGAGGTACGTCGGCAGCAGGATGAACCCACATGGATTGACCGCAGCGACCATGCCGCGGATGAACGACAGGCTCATGTCAGCCTGCTCTCCTCGAGCATCAACTTCTCGATCTTTGCTCGGAGTTCATCGGCGTCGAGTGCGCCGGACTGCTCGACGATCGTCCCATCGGACATGACAAAAAGTGTGACGGGAAAGGCAACCGCGCCCACGCCATCGGCCAGCTCGGCGAGATCGTCGCGGAAGAGGTCGTACTCCACACCCCGCTCACCGGCGAAGCGTTCCATCACCTCCACCGAGTCGATCGTGTTGACACCGACGAATCGCACGTCGTCGCGTTCCGCGTCGACCTCGGCGAAGGCCGGAAGTTCTTTCGCGCACGGCGGACACGTGGAGTACCAGAGATTGACGACCAGCGGCTCGCCGAGCAGGTCGGCGGTGGTGACGTCGTTACTGTCGGCATCGGTGAGGGTCACATCGGGGAACGGGGTGCCCTCCACGACCTCGTTGCCGAGTCCATCGTTCGGGAAGGTGACAACGGCCCCCGGATCGCTGAGCCGCGCATCGAGGTCGCCGGAGCTCTCGTCGGGGCGTTGGGTCCAGGCAAAGACGCCCACGACGGCAACGGCTGCGGCGAGCGAGCCGACGAGGAGTCGCGGACGGATCTTCACATTGTCGAGGCTACCGACGGCACATCTGGCGGCCCGGTCGGCCATCGCGATCTTCGTGTTTGTTCACCCTTCCCGATCCCCCACCCCGATCCGTTTGCGTCACGCTTTCGTTGCGGGGGGCCAACGAAAGCGTGACGCAAACGGGGATCTGGGGGCAGTGGCCGCCGCCACCGGTTCAGGCGACGGCCACTGGGACTTCCACCGGCCCGAGTTCGTCGATGACGACGACGGCCCGAGGGTGCTTGGGCGGGCGGCCACAGGGCCGCTTGTTGGCGATGATGCGGCCGCCAGAGAGCAGCTCGCCGCCCCACACGCCCCATGGCTCCTGACGCTCGAGTGCTCCCTCCAGGCACGAGGCCTGCAGTGGGCACAGGCCGCACATGGCCTTGGCCCTGGCGATGTCGATGACGTTGTCGGAGAAGAACAACCCCGTCATCGTGCCGTGGCCGTCGGCGCAGCGAGCCACCGGTGTCCGTGCCTCCGCCGCGCCGGGCGGACGCGGA
>DASQFE010000558.1:0-2785 GCA_035633295.1 Ilumatobacteraceae bacterium
GCTCGTTTCGGTGAGCGTTACGCCAGGGGTCAGACCCCCGGCGTAACGGTCTGCGGTAGTGGATGGCGGTGTGGGCGTTACGCCGGGGGTCTGGCCCCTGGCGTAACGCTCAGTGCAGGTACTTGCTGAGGCTGCGCTTGACGTACTGGCCGTGGCCTTTGCGGCCGACGTAGGTGTCGTTCTCGATCACGACGGTGCCGCGGCTGAGGACGGTGTCGACCTTGCCGTCGATCTCGAAGCCCTCGTAGGCGGAGTGGTCCATGTTCATGTGGTGCTTGTCGTTGATGCCGATCTTGGTCTTCGAATTCGGATCCCACACGAGGATGTCGGCATCGGCGCCGGGTTCGATCACGCCTTTGCGGTCGAGGCCGAACATGCGCGCCGGCGTGGTGCAGCACGTCTCCACCCAACGTTCGAGGCTGATCTCGCCGAGCACGACGCCCTGGTAGATGAGCTCCATGCGGTGCTCGACGCCGCCGATGCCGTTCGGGATCTTCGAGAAGTTGCCGAGCCCGAGCTCCTTCTGGTCCTTGAAGCAGAACGGGCAGTGATCGGTGGACACGACGGCCAGCTCGTTCATCCGCAGGCCCTTCCAGAGGTCGGCCTGATGATGCTCGTGCTTGGTGCGCAACGGCGTCGAGCACACCCACTTGGCGCCCTCGAAACCCGGCTGGGCGAGCTGATCCTCGAGCGTGAGGTAGAGGTACTGCGGACAGGTCTCGGCGAAGACGTTGAGCCCGGCATGCTGCGCCGCCGTCACTTCTTCGAGCGCGCCAGACGCAGACATGTGGACGATGTAGAGCGGCACGTTGCCGGCGACCTTGGAGAGCTGGATCGCTCGGTGCGTGGCCTCGGACTCCAGCTCGGCCGGCCGGGTGAGGGAGTGGAACCTGGGGTCGGTGTCGCCCCGAGCGAGCGACTGCGCCACCAGGACGTCGATGGCAATGCCGTTCTCGGCGTGCATCATGATCATCGCACCGGACTCGGAGGCGTTCTGCATGGCCCGCAGGATCTGGCCGTCGTCGGAGTACAGCACCCCCGGGTAGGCCATGAACAGCTTGAAGCTGGTGATGCCCTCGTTGTCGACCAGGTAGGTCATCGCCTTCAGCGATTCGTCGTCGACACCGCCGATGATCTGGTGGAAGCCGTAGTCGATCGCGCAGTTGCCGGCCGCCTTCTCGTGCCACACAGCGAGCTGATCGTGGACGCTGAAACCGGTGTTCTGCACCGCGAAGTCGACGATCGTGGTGACGCCTCCCCATGCAGCGGCGCGCGTGCCGGTCTCGAACGTGTCCGACGCCTCGGTGCCGCCGAACGGCAGCTCCATGTGCGTGTGGACGTCGACGCCGCCCGGAACGACGTACTTGCCGGTCGCGTCGATGGTCCGATCGGGGCTCACGCCCATGGTCGCCGCCTGGCCCGGGGCGAGGACAGCGACGACCTTCTCACCGTCGACGAGTACGTCGGCCTCGCGACGGCCGACAGCCGAGATGACCGTTCCGCCGGAGATCAGCATGGTCGCCATGTCAGCCCTCCACCAGTTCGGCGTAGGCGTCGGGACGACGGTCGCGGTAGAACGCCCAGCCGTCTCGGACCTCTTTGATGCGGTCCATGTCGAGTTCGCGGATGATCAGCTCGGGCTTGTACGGGTCGCCCTTGTCGCCGACGTACTGGCCTCGCGGATCGACGAAGTAGCTCTGGCCGTAGAAGTCGTTCTCGCCGAGCGGTTCGATGCCGACACGGTTGATCGCACCGACGTAGTACATGTTCGCAACGGCCGCGGCGGGTTGTTCGATCGACCAGAGGTACTCGCTCAGACCACGGTGCGTCGCCGACGGGTTGAACACGATCTCGGCGCCGTTGAGGCCGAGCGCCCGCCAGCCCTCGGGGAAGTGGCGGTCGTAGCAGATGTACACGCCGACCTTGCCGACGGCGGTGTCGAAGATCGGGTAGCCGCCGTTGCCGGGTCGGAAGTAGAACTTCTCCCAGAAGCCCTTGACCTGCGGGATGTGCTGCTTGCGGTACTTGCCGAGATACGTGCCGTCGGCGTCGATGACCGCTGCGGTGTTGTAGTAGACGCCGGGCTGCTCGATCTCGTACATCGGCAGCACCATCACCATGTTGAGTTCCTTGGCGAGCGCCTGGAACCGCTTGGTGGTGGGCCCGTCGGGGATGTACTCGGTGTACTCGTAGTACTCCGCGTCCTGCACCTGGCAGAAGTACGGGCCGTAGAACAGTTCCTGGAAGCACATGACCTGCGCACCCTTGGCGGCTGCCTCACGGGCAGCCTCCTCGTGCTTGACGATCATCGATTCCTTGTCGCCGGTCCAGTCGGTCTGCAGGAGTGCCGCTGTGATGATGTTCGCCATGTTTTCCCTCGCTGGTTGTCGTCCCCCGGCAGCATTGCCAGGCCGTCGACACTAGTGACCCCCGGACGCGTGGACAACAGGTCCGTGCCGCTCGTACAGTCAGTTCACGCTGCGGAAACAGCATTCTGACCCATCCGCCTGATCGAGGAACCGCCGATGCCCACGTTTCGCTCTGCCTGGCACTGGGTGTTCGGCAAGCACCTCCCGAAGCCCCCCAATCCCGATCGGACCGTCGAGGCCGGATGGATTCCGCAGTGGATGGCCCCGATGGTCGTCGACGAGCTCAACGCCCAGGGGATCCCTGCGGTGACCTCGGACGACTACAGCCTCAATCCGTTGATGACCAGCCGTGAACCGATGGCGCGGATCTTCGTCACCGAGGACCGCAAGGCCGAGGCCTACGAGGTGATGACCGA
>DASQFE010000559.1:0-1891 GCA_035633295.1 Ilumatobacteraceae bacterium
GGGTCGGGTGAGTAGTGGAATCCATGGCTGTCTCCTCCATCGCCTGCGACCCGCCACCAGGCAGAGGGACTGCCGTTGGCATCAATGCGATGGGCTGGACTCAGTCCTCTCCGCGGGTCCGGAAGCGCACCCGAGCGCTCATCACAACCATACACCCAGCCCTGTCCCGGTCAGGCCGAAGATGGCAGCCCACCTCTTCACAGCGTCCCCCGCCGTCGGATCGGCAACGCGATTACCGAGCACTCCAATGGGGCCGAACCTGAGTGGTCGTTCTTCCGGCGCAACCGTGATTCTGCGTGGGGAAGTGTGCGGCTCGGGTGTCGCCTCCGCGGAGCTCATGACCCGGGCCGATGTCGGCGGCGCTCGAGCACACCCATTGATTTCGACCGAAGGTGGGGAACAGGTCGAGGTAAGACTCAGGCGTGTGGATGAGCGGGAGCTGAAGTTCTCGGCCGAAGCGCCGCTCGTTGGCTGGCGGCTATTTCGCGTGCGATTTGGCGATCACGGCTTCGTGCTGACTGCACCGCTGATTCACGACCCCGACTTCGAGTGGTTTCCGTCCCCGTCGATCACCGCACGTTGCTACGAGCGCCCGCATCCTGCACCCGCCCCCCGATGCCGCTGCGGCCTGTACGTAGCCGTCGATGGCACGCTCGACTCATTGGCGGGCTACCTCGCGGACAGTGCCCACGATCAGGCCCCGCCGGTCTACGCCGAAGTCGCGTGCACTGGCCGGGCGTTTCTCGATCGACGCGGGGTTCGCGTTGAGCAGCTCACAATCACGCGACTCGCGACGTCGGTGTCGGTCTGGACCGACACAGCAACGATGACCCAGGCAACCGCAGACCTGACAGCGCGCTACGGGATCGTGATCGACGCCTTGGAACGAGTTCCCTCCTGGGTGCGAGACAACGTCCAACCGACAGGAGCACCCACGAGTGACATCGACGTCGATCTCGACGGCCTTGCCGAGCGACTCGCACCGAGAGCCGAGCCCAACAGCGATCAAGGCTGACCCGACGATCACGACTGTCCATCTCGCCGGAGCCTCGGCGCGATTACGTGACGTGCGACTTGGGCCGCAGTGCAGCGGGTCGGTGGCTGACGTCCGCGTGATTCTGGGCGCGGAAGTGCGCGGCTCTGAGGGTCAGTGGCTGGTTTGCGATTGGACGAACACTCGGAGGGAGTCGCGCCAGGCGGGTGTTGCCGTGCGGATCCCGATTGGCGCAGACTCTGGCTCGTCGATCCAACGACCGAGTGCCTGCACTCGGAGCCCGATCGACTTGTCCACGAGTTCGTCGGGCAGCCCCTGGCTCGACGCTGACCGGTACTCGTCGACGAACCAGGCCCGGAACCGTTCGTAGCGTTCCATCTCTGACGACAAGACAGCGTCGAACAACACCATGTACAAGGTGTTGCCCACTTCGAACTCGATCGGTCCGTAGCCACAGTCATCGAAGTCGAACACTCGAACCCGTCGCTCCGAGAACAGCAGATTCGCGGAAGAGAAGTCACCGTGCAGCAGTTGTCGCCGGCCGAACCCGGCCGCGTTGATCGGCGGTTCCGCGGCGGCCAGTGCAGCGACCGTCGGCAGGTCGATCGGGTCGAGCTGATCAAGCGAGCGGTGCAGGCTGGCCATCGTCGTCGCCACACGCCTCACGTCAGCTTCCTCACAGATGTCGGGCGTCTCTCCGACAACAAATGGATAGACGACGGCGAACCAGGGACCGAGTTCGACAACGATGCCAACGTTCGTCGTGAGCGGACCGACGACCGAGTCGTCAATCTCAGCAAGCAACGACGTCATCTCGACACGTCGCCGGTAGGCCTCATCGACGAGGCGGCTGTCGCTCAGTTTCACCACAACCCGGTCGCCACCACACGTTCCCTC
>DASQFE010000560.1:0-2014 GCA_035633295.1 Ilumatobacteraceae bacterium
CCGGTCATCACCGACCTCGCCGCCGACGACTGAGGGCCCTGCAACCCTTCGTCGCACATTTGCTACGCTGTGCACATGGCGCAGGTCGCATCCCGAGAGCTCCGTAACCAGACCCGATCGCTCCTCGACCGCGTGGAGGCAGGCGAACGAATCACCATCACCGTCGAAGGCCGTCCGGTCGCCGAACTCGTGCCAACAGCGTTGCGTCGACGATGGATGCCTCGAGGCCAGTTCTCGCGCGACATCCTGCGCCACCAGGCCGACATCGCACTGACCGCCGACCTCGCCACACTTGGTGACGAGTCCACCGACGACCTCCGATGGTGACGGCTCGCGGTCTGGCTGACACCTCGGTGTTCATCGCCGCGGAGTCGGGGCGATCCCTCGACGTGAACGAACTCCCCGATCAGCTCGCGGTGTCGATCATCACCATCGGCGAACTCCGCGCTGGCGTGTTGGCGGCGGCCGACACTGCCACCCGCGATCGTCGACTCAGCACGCTGACCTCGGCGCTCGCTCTCGATCCGATCCCGATCGATAGCGACGTCGCCGCCAACTGGGCGCGACTGCGTGTTGCGCTACGCGACGCCGGACTCCGAATGCCGGTAAACGACTCGTGGATCGCCGCGACCGCCATGTCACTGGGCGTCCCCGTGGTCACTCAGGACGACGACTTCCCCGGTGTCGCCGGGCTCGACGTCGTTCGCGTCTGATCGTCAGGTGAAGATGATCTGGCCGCCGGCGGCCATGTCGTAGAACTCGCCGACGGTGATGATGCCGTCGAGCTCGTCGATCAGATCCTCACGCTCCATGCCGAACAGTTCGACCGAGGCCAGACAGGCGTAGAGGCCGGCCCCCGTGTCGTGGATCATCTCGATGAACTCGGTGATTCCGGGAAAGTCGAGCTTCTCGATCTGCTTCTCCATGTACTTCGTGATCAGCGCCGAGGCGCCCGGGATCATCCCGGCGATGGTGGGCATGTGCAGGCCCGGGTTGCCAACGGCCGCGACCTTGATGTGGTCGTGGCGCTCTTTGTGGACGGCGTCCATGCCGAAGAACGTGAAGAACAGGTTGGCGTCGATGCCCTCGTTCCGAGCGCCATTCGCCATGATCAGCGCCGGGTAGATGCCCTCCAGCGATCCCTTCGAGACGATGATCGAGACCTTCTCGATCGGTGCGGCGATGGGGGCGGTGGGCAGTGGATGTGTGTCAGTCATCTCAGATGCATCCTTTGGGCTTGGGAATGCCGGCCACCATGGCGGCGAGCTTGGCGGGGCCCTTCGGGAACAACGCGAAGAGTTCCTTGGTCGTGACGTCGGAGAGCTTGCTGATCTTGCGAACGGTCGGGCCGGTGCCCTTGTCGAAGTACTCCGAGCGCATGAGGTCGATGACGACCCAGGCGCGATCGGTCAGCGGGGTCGGCACGCCGAACTCGTCGGCGATCTCCGGGGCCATCTCCTTGGTCCATTGGGTGGGGTCCTCGAAGAACCCCTCGTCGTTCACGTCGACGGTCGTTCCGGCGAGTGTCTTGGTGGGCATGTACGTGTCTCCTTGGTGTGTTCGATGGACGAGATCCTCAACCCGAAACGGGCTGCTTCTTGCCGAACGTGGGCATGTCCGGGCCGATACCGGGGATGTCACGCCCGGGCAGCAGGCCGTGCCAGTAGAACGACTGGAACATCAACTTGCCGAGGTGGTTGGCCCGCGACTCCTTGAGCAGCGGCAGGCCGATCGGACCGGGGTAGTGGCCGGTCACGGGCTCGTTGTCGTAGTTGAAGTCGATGAGCAGCGCCTTCGAGAACCCGGTCTCGATGAAACAGTTGGCGTGGCCGTCGTAGCTGTGCTCGATGGGCTTGCCGTCGAGGAACGCCTCCATGTTCTCGACGAGCACTTCGCCTTCGAAGTGTGTGACGGAGCCGGCCTTCGACGCGGGGAGGTCCGCGGCGTCGCCGACCACGAAGATGTTCGGCTTGATCTTCGATTGCAGCGTGGCGTTGTCGGTCGGGATGAACCC
>DASQFE010000561.1:0-1893 GCA_035633295.1 Ilumatobacteraceae bacterium
TGCGAGAGGTCGTTGTTGTCGACGACGACTGTCGCTCGGCTGCGCGGTGCGACATCGCCGATGTAGCGGTCCCAACCGCGTCGATACCGTGGCCAACGGGCCGCGTCGAGTCGCCGGTCGAGTTCGACGGCCCGCTGCGACACGTCGTCGGGAAGGTCCGCCAGCAGGTACTGCAACCATTCCGTATCCCGACGTTCATCGGCGTCGAGATAGACCGAGACATCCCACAACGCTGCGAACTCGGGCCGATGCAGGAACAGACCGTCGAACACGAGCACCGCATCGGTGGCGACGTCGACGATCTGCTCGCGTGGGGTGTCGGTCGGTTCGTCGAACGCGGCGACGAGGACTTGGTCGGCGCCCTGGTGGAACGGGATCAAGAGTTCGTTCACGATGCGATCGAGATCGTGCGAGTCGAGGTAGTAGCCGTCGGCCGAAGTCGCCCCGCGCGCGAGTCGCCTCTCACGTGGTCGATGGAACGAATCGGTCGTCGATCGGATCACGACCCGTCCTCGCTCGCCGAGATGGGCTACCAACTCGCCCCCGAGCGTGGACTTTCCCGACCCCGATCGGCCATCGATGCCGACCAACACACGATGGCGATCGACGCTACAAACTCGATCCGCGATCGAGCTCAGCACGGCGTCTCGTTCGAACGTGCGAATCGGACGCGGGTTCCCGTCGAGCCCTGCTGGCATGCGGACCAGTCTGGTGGATCGAGACCGCCGGCGATTGCCGGACCAGTGCTGTGATTCCCGAGCGACCGGCTTCAGTGCCAGAATGACCGTGATGTCGGTTCCTCTCATTCGGTTCCGGCCCCTTGCCGAGAGTGACCTGCCGAACCTCGTGGGGTGGTTCGCTGAACCCGAGATCGCACAGTGGTGGAACCAGCCCGCCGAAATCGACAGCGTCCGCGCGAAATACCTCCCACGCATCGAGCAGCGCGAACCGACCCAGATGTGGATCGCCGAGATCGACGGTGAAGACGGCGGGCTTCTGCAGAGCTACTTGCATGTCGACTACATCGACCACGACGTATGTGTCGGGATCGACAAGGCCGTCGGCATCGACTATCTCATTGCCGGTCCACATCGAGGCCGAGGCCAAGGCCGGCTCGTTCTCCGCGCCTTCGCCGACTGGACACTCGCTCGCTATCGCGACGCGTCGTGCTGCGTCGCAACGCCTGCCCAAGGGAACGAGGCGTCATGGCGTGCCCTTGATCACGCGGGCTTTGCCAGGGTTGGCGACTGCCAGCCACCCGACGAGCCTCTCGCGTACGTCTACGTTCGCGAACGCGAGGGGCAATCGACCCCAAGCGGCATGTGATCGCCGTTCGGTCCGATTCCTTCGTTGAACGCTGCGACGAGACCCCCAGGCGTCGGACTCGGGCTCGCGGCCAGCGGAGCGCCCACCATGCAGATGGACATCGAGGCGGGGACGACCAACAACACAGCTTGACGAACGACACCGAGCACGTTCAGCGGCCGACGATCCGTGAGAGGTGCTCGGCGAGCACATCGGTGAAGCGAGCCGCGAACACTCGCTCGTCGGCGTCGAGGTCCATCGGGCGGGCAGAGTCGGCGACTGCGTCGACGAGTGCCGGCGAGTACCGGGCGATGGCCGTCTCGATGACGCCGAAGTCGATGTATGCCGAAGCGGCGAACTTCTTCCAGTCCTCGATGCCCAGGTACTTGACCCTGCCCTTCTTGTTGATGCTCATCGCGAGCTCCCACTTGTGCCAGTTCCATTCGGGCATCACGAGGGCCGATGCCACGTCGTAGAGCGGCGCCAGGCGGGCGTTGGTGCCACTGAGCACCAGTGCGTAGTTCTTGGCGTGCGCGTCGGTGCCGGCGATCAGCCAGTTGAACACCAGCGCCTGCACGAACCGGTCGA
>DASQFE010000562.1:0-3196 GCA_035633295.1 Ilumatobacteraceae bacterium
GTCCAGAAACGGACTTGTGGAGCTAAAGGGAATCGAACCCTTGACCTCGTCATTGCGAACGACGCGCTCTACCAACTGAGCTATAGCCCCAAGGGCTCCGGGGAGTGTAGCGCTGAGCGCATCGAGTCCACAGTGCGTTGAGGGTGCGTTCACGGCATCGGGGACCGACACCGAGCGGATCAGTAGCGATCGATCCAGTCGTCGCTCCAGCCAGATGCCTCACGCTGGCGGAGTTGCGCCAGGAGGTACACATAACCGCACAAGGCCAGAAATGACAGGGCAAACACGTAGAGCATCACCGTCGACGAGGTGGTGGCCGCCAGAAACAGCGTGCACGCCGTGGACACCACCAGCAAGAACAGCACATTGGTGCGCCGACGACGAACGTCGCTTGCCGGATCGCTCGGGCGCTGCGCACGGCTCACCGGCGCATGACGATCCATGTGTGTCTGGCGATGATGGCCGCCGGTCGGATCACCATGGGTACGGAACTGCGACTGGCTGCGAGCCTCGATCGAACGCGACTGACGCTGGGGTGCCGAGGTGGCGCCACTGTGCAGCGATGCCTGGCGGTGGTGGGCGTGAGTGGGCTGGCCGGGCCGACCTGCGGCGGCGGGGCGCTGCAGTGGCGACTGGGCGAGCGGCCGACCGATGGTGCGCATGCCGCCACGACTCTGCATCGAGGTGCTCTGCAGGGTGCTGAGCTGACGCCGGAAATCGGTGACCGACGAGTTCGGTCGATTCTCGACGCGCGAGCGCAGCATCGGGGGAAGTAGAACGGCGGCCCAGGCGGCAGCGACGACGAGGAGAACGAGTTTTGCCATGAGTCAGAGATTCGAGTTGGTGAGGATCATCGGGCGAAGGGAACGGTGCATCGTGAGGAGCGCCTTATGTGTCGATTCTACGACGATTGTGACGATCAATGCAATGTTCGCTGAGACGTCGGTCACGTTGCGACATCTGCCGGGCCTGCTTCGACGGCCCCATCCGAGCGTCGATACACGCCGGAGCGGCCGCCGGTCTTCTCCCAGAGGGCAAGTTCGCCGATCACCATCGCGCGGTCGGCTGACTTGCACATGTCATACACCGTGAGCGCCGCGACGCTGCAGGCGTGGAGCGCCTCCATCTCGACACCGGTGCGGTCGACGGTGTCGACCTGCACTTCGATGGCCACGAAGTCGTCGCCGATCTCGAAGTTGACCGACACGGATCCGACGAGTAGCGGGTGACACAGCGGGATCATGTCGGAGGTGCGCTTCGCCGCTTGTATCCCGGCGACCCGGGCGACCGACAGCACGTCGCCCTTCTTGACCTCCCGATTGGCGATTGCGGCCGTGGTCTCGGGCTTCATGAAGACCTTGCACCGCGCGACGGCGCGCCGATGTGTGGGTTCCTTCGGCGTGACGTCAACCATGCGGGCGCGCCCGAGCGGGTCGAGGTGGGTGAACGACAGATCACTCATGTGGCCTCGCACGTTAGCCGGGCGTGCGCGGCCACCGCAGGCCGGGGTACCGTCTCACCGATGTCCACCGCCGCCGCATCGTCTCCGACCGAACTTCCGTACGACCCGCACGCACATCTGCGTACCGACGCCGTGCAGTTCATCGACATCGTCACCACGCACGGCTTCGAGCATGCGGTGCCATCCTGCCCCGACTGGAATCTGGGCGACCTGGCCTGGCATCTCGGCAATGTCTGGACTCGCTGGGGTCGCATCGTGTCCGAGGGCATCACCACGTTCGACGGTGTGCAGGCGATCGACCGTCCCGGGCGGCCGTCGGACGAGCTGCTGATCGATTGGGTGACCGCCGCGTACACCGGGTTGTCTTCGGCGTTGGCGAGTACCAGCGACGACACCGAGGTGTGGACGTGGACAGGCTCGAACCAGCCCGAGATCTGGGTGGAACGACGGATGACGCAGGAGACCGCCATGCACCGCTGGGACGCGTCGAACGCCGTGGGTCTCCCATACGACATTCCCGTCGCCGTGGCAGCCGATGGGATCGACGAGCACCTCATATGGTTCGCCGGCCGAGGAGCCGGAGCCGACGCGACGCCGGTCGGGGGAACCGTCCACCTGCACTGCACCGACACCGTCGACGGCGGCGGAGAGTGGCTCGTGACCGAACTCGACGCCAACGGCGCCACGTTCACTCGCGAACACGCGAAGGGCGATGCGGCCGTTCGCGGTCGGGCCGCCGATCTTCTGCTGTGGCTGTGGAGGCGAGAGGCTGGACCAATCGAGATCCTCGGCGACGACACCGTCGCCAACCGCTTTCGCAACTTCACCAATCTCCGTTGAGGTCCGCGAGCAAGGAATCACAAAAGGGGTCTGACCCCTGTTGTGATTCTCAGCCGCCGATCTGGCTCATCGATTTTCCGGGGCGAACGAAGTTGACCTGGTTGATGCGGTGGCCCGCCCACTTGGTCGCAACGGCGGCTTCGATGCGTTCGGCGATGTGATCGTCTGATTCGCCGGCGCGCATCGCGGCGAGCAGGTCGAATTCCTTCGTGGCGAACAGGCAGGTACGGAACTGACCTTCGGCCGTGAGCCGCACACGGTCGCAGTCGCCGCAGAACGGCTTGGTCACCGTGGGGATCACACCGATGGTGCCACCACCATCGGTGTAGCGGAACCGGTCGGCCGGTGCGGCGCCGCGTGCGGGGAGTTGCTCGAGCGGGTACACCGCGTCGATCGCCGCGACGATCTCGTCCTGGCCGACGACCTTGTCGTTCATCCAATGGCCCCCGGCATCGAGCGGCATGAATTCGATGAACCGAACCTCGACACCCTGCTGGCGTCCATAGGTGGCAAGCGACACGATTTCGTCGTCGTTCACGTTGCGCTCGATGACAGTGTTGATCTTGACCGGATCGAAGCCCGCCTCCTTGGCTGCCTCGATGCCATCGAGCACGTGGACCAGTTCGTCACGACGAGTCATCTGCTGAAACTTGGCCCGGTCGAGCGTGTCGAGGCTGATGTTGACCCTGTTCAGCCCGGCCTCTCGCAACGTGTGCGCGATCAACCGCATCGTGGCACCGTTGGTGGTCATCGCGAGATCCACGGGACCGTCGGGGCCGGCAATCGCTGCGAGTCTCTCGACGAGCACCGGCAGATGGGCTCGCACCGTCGGCTCGCCTCCGGTGAGGCGGATCCCGCGAACGCCGTAGCGCTCGACGAAGATCCTCGCCAGCC
>DASQFE010000563.1:0-3053 GCA_035633295.1 Ilumatobacteraceae bacterium
CCTGCGAATGGGTGTAGGCCCGCTCGGTCTCGATCCGGTACCAGTCGAAGTACGCCGCAGCGTCGCTCTGGGCGATCTCGAACGCAGCTGGCTTCCCGCTGCTGCGAGCCCTGACGAGGGCGGCGCAGACGCCGAGGGCGGCGAATGCCGGACCGGCGGTGATACCCACGTTGGCCTGGTTCGGAATCCGGCAGTAGCCGTCGGCGTCGACGACAGGCGCCACCACGCCTGCCCATGCGTCGTAGGCAACGCCATGGGAAGGCAGGTTGCGGTACGGCCCGGTGGCGCCGTACCCGGATATCGAACACACCACGATGGACGGGTTCAGCTCGCACAGTCGAGCGAAATCGAAGCCGATGCGTTCGAGGAAGCCGGGCCGCATTCCTTCGATCACCACGTCGCTCTCGGCGACCATTTCCGCCAGCGCGTCACGGCCGCTCTCGGACTTCAGGTCGAGGGTGACGAACTGCTTGCCGCGATTGAGGTGGAGATGCATCAGCGACAACGGGCCGTCGTCGGTGTTGATGATCGGCCAGGTCATCTGGCGGACGTAGTCGCCCGTTGGCCCTTCGATCTTGGTGACGTCGGCGCCGAGGTCGACGAGGAAGCCGGCGACGGCGCCGGGGCCGAGGATCGACAGGTCGAGCACCCTGACCCCCTCGAGCAAGCGGACGGGACTGCGGAATCCGGAGATGTCCACGGCGCTCAACCCGGCCAGACGATCGATTGCATCTCGGTGTAGGCATGCAGACCGAAGTCACCGCCGTCGCGCCCGACACCCGACATCTTGAATCCACCGAACGGCGTGTCGGGGTTGCGTTGGGCGGTGTTGATGCCGACATTGCCGCTGCGGAGCTGCTTGGCCAGTCGGAAGGCTCGTTCGGTGTTCTGCGAGAACACGTAGTCGTAGAGGCCGAAGTCGGTGCCGTTGGCAATGGTGACACCCTCGTCGTCGTCATCGAAGGGCACGACCACGATGACCGGCCCGAAGATCTCCTCCTGCACCGGAGTCATGTCGGGTCGACAGTCGGCCAGCAACGTCGGGCCGACATAGAAGCCGTCACGCAGGCTGTCGTCGACGATGGGGTCACGCCCGTCGACGACGACGGTGGCGCCCTGCGCAGCCCCGGTGGTCACGTAGCCGTTGATGCGGTCACGCTGCGCTCCCGAGATCACCGGGCCGACCACGGTGTCGAGGCCGAGCGGGTCGCCCACCTTCATCCGCGGTGCGGTGGCGGCCAACGCCGCCACGAGTTCGTCGTAGCGGCTGCGATGCACGATCGCCCGGGTCGGGGCAGTACAGATCTGCCCGGAATGGAAACCCCACACGCTCGCCAGCGCGGTGACCGCGGTGGCGATGTCGGCGTCGTCGAGGACCAGCGCGGCGCCCTTGCCGCCCAGCTCCAGCAGCAGGCGCTTCATGGTGCGGCCTCCAGCTTCGAAGATCCTCTCGCCGACACCCGTGGAGCCGGTGAAGCTGATCATGTCGACGTTCCGGCTCGTGGTGAGCGCGGCCGGCACGTCGGCGGCCGACGAGGTGATCACGTTGACCACACCCGCGGGGAAGCCGACCTCGTCCATGATCTCGGCAAGTTCGATCACCGCCAGCGGGTCCTGCGGGGCCGGCTTCATCACGACCGTGCATCCAACGGCCAGTGCCGGCGCGATCTTGCCGGCCATGTTGACCATCGGGAAGTTGTACGGCGAGATGCAGGCGACCACGCCGACCGGCTGACGGTTGACCATGGCGCCGATCAGGCCACCAGGAGCCAGCGGTGTCGTCGGCGTCGGCGACGGCGAGAGCGGGATCGACAAGTCGCGCACGGCGCCCCGTGCGTACCGCTCGAATCGTTCGATGGCGACGGCAACCTGCATCCGCGATCCGACCTGGGCGGTGGCCCCGGTCTCGGAGATGATCAGCGGAACCAACTCGGGTTGCCGTTCGCGGAGCCGATCGGCGACGGCCTGGAGCAACCGGGCGCGTTCGGTCGGCGGTGTCGCCGACCACATGGGCAGGGCATCACGCGCCGCCTGGGCGGCGGCCTCGGCTTGCTCGACCGACGCCTGTGGCGCGTCGCCCACCGTTGCACCGTTGGCCGGGTTGATGATCGGATGTGGGCCGGCGGCCCCATCGAACCACTCGCCGCCGATGAGCATCCGATAGTGCTTCGCCATGCTCGGTAGGCTACATCTGACGGGTCGTCAGATTCAGAGAGGGAGTTCGATGTTCGACGAGGTGATCGCCGGGGGCACAGTGTTCGACGGTACGGGCGCCGCCGGCGTGCCGGCCGACATCGCAGTTCGCGACGGGCGCATCGTGGCCATCGCCACACCCGGCTCGCTCACCGAACACGCGGCCATCACCACCGACGCATCCGGCAAGTTCGTCGCTCCCGGGTTCATCGACCCCCACACGCACTACGACGCGCAGCTGCTGTGGGACCCGACGGCGAGCCCGTCGAGCGTGCACGGTGTCACCACGGTCATCGGGGGCAACTGCGGCTTCACGCTGGCGCCGCTGATTCCCGGTGACGCCGACTACCTGCGCAAGATGATGGCCAAGGTCGAGGGCATGCCGCTGGCGGCGCTCGAGCACGGCACCGACTGGTCGTGGGAGACGTTCGCCGACTACCTCGCCCGGCTCGATGGCGCGATCTCCGTGAACGCCGGTTTCCTCGTCGGTCACTGCGCGATCCGTCGTTACGTGATGGGCGGAGAAGCAGTCGGTCAAGCTGCGACTCCCGAACAGGTCGACGCGATGAGAACCGAGCTCGCGGCGGCGATCCGTGCAGGTGCGCTCGGCTTTTCGTTCACCAACTCCACATCACACTCCGATGGCGAGGGCGAGCCGGTCGCCAGCCGGTGGGCCACTCCCGACGAGCTCATCGCGCTCTGTGCGGAGACCGGTCGGCACGAGGGAACCACGCTCGAGGGAATCGTGCCCGGCTGCCTCGACCGATTCGCCGACGACGAGATCGAACTGCTCGGCCTGATGAGCGCGGCAGCCAACCGCCCGATGAACTGGAACGTGCTCACCGTCGATGCCCGCGAGC
>DASQFE010000564.1:0-1902 GCA_035633295.1 Ilumatobacteraceae bacterium
TTCACGGTCTTGTTCGGCTCCTTGCCGAACAGCTTCTTCACGGTCTCGACGACGAGCGGCATGCGCGTCATACCACCAACGAGGACGACCTCGTCGATCTTGTCCGCGCTCACGCCCGCGTCGGCGATGGCCTTCTTGACGGGACTGATCGTCTTCTCGACGAGGTCGCCGACAAGCTGCTCCAGCTTGCTCCGCGTCAGCGTGATGACGAGGTGCTTCGGACCGGCCTGGTCCGCCGTGATGAATGGCAGGTTGATCTCGGTCTGCTGGGTGCTCGAGAGCTCGATCTTCGCCTTCTCCGCGGACTCCTTCAGACGCTGGAGCGCCATGCGGTCGTTCTTCAGATCGATGCCCTGGTCCTTCTTGAACTCCTCGATGAGCCAGTCGATGATCCGCGCGTCGAAGTCGTCGCCACCCAGGTGCGTGTCACCGTTGGTCGCTTTGACCTCGAAGACGCCCTCACCGAGCTGCAGGATCGAGATGTCGAAGGTGCCACCGCCCAGGTCGTAGACGGCGACGAGCTCGTCCTTCTTCTTGTCGAGCCCGTAGGCCAGCGCGGCCGCCGTGGGCTCGTTGATGATCCGCAGGACCTCGAGCCCTGCGATCTGGCCGGCATCCTTGGTCGCCTGACGCTGGCTGTCGTCGAAGTACGCGGGAACGGTGATGACCGCCTGCGTGACCTTGTCGCCGAGGAATGCCTCAGCGTCGGTCTTCAGCTTGCCCAGGATCATTGCCGAGACCTCGGGAGATGTGAGCTTGCGGCCGTCGGCGAGCACGACCTCGACGCCGCCGTTGCTCGCCTGCTGGATCTTGTATGGGACCTGCTTCAACGATCGCTGCACCTCGGGGTCGCTGAAACGGCGCCCCATGAAGCGCTTGATCGAGTAGATCGTGTTCTCGGGATTCGTGATCGCCTGTCGCTTCGCGACCTGGCCGACCAGACGCTCCCCGTTCTTGGCGAACGCGACGACGGACGGCGTGATCCGCCCACCCTCCGAGTTCGGGATGATCGTGGGCTCACCACCCTCCATGTAGGCCATGGCCGAGTTTGTGGTGCCCAGGTCGATACCAATCACCTTTGGCATGTTCGTTACTCCTTCTTCTTGGCGACCGTGACCAACGCTGGGCGGATGACCCGGTCGTGTAGTCGGTACGCCTTTTGGTGTTCTTCGATGACGGTGCCCTCTGGCTCATCGGATTCGATGTGGGCCACCGCCTGATGCAGGTACGGATCGAACGGCGTGCCGAGCGAGTCGATGGGTTCGAGGCCCTCGGACTCGAGGACCTTGCGGAGCTTGCGCTCCACCAGCCACATCCCCTCGACCCACGGCTGCCCTTTTACTTCGTCCGGCACGGTGGCGAGGGCGCGGTCATAACCATCGAGCACATCGAGCAGCTTCGCGATGAGATCCGCCTTCGCGAATTTGGCGAACTCGGTCCGCTCGGCTTCGTTGCGCTTGCGGAAGTTCGCGAAATCCGCGGTCATTCGTTTGAGGTCGTTGGTCAGCTCTTCAACTTTTGCCGGCGTCGCCGGCGTTTCGGGCTCCGCGTCGGCGACCGCGCCGTGCGACTCGCCGTTGGTGCGCGTCCGAAGGCGCTCCTCCAGGAGCTCCTCCGCCTTTCGTGCTTTGTCGTCCATTTCTAGTGACCCTCCATGACTCGAACGAGATCGCTCATGAGCGAACCGACGTAGCGCACGGCGCCGATCGTCCGCGCGTAGTCCATGCGCGTCGGTCCGACGACACCGACATATCCGAGATACGCGGTGCCCGTCCCGTATCTGCCGAACACGAGGCTGCAGCCACGGAGCTGCTCAAGCCGGTGCTCGCTGCCGATCGCGACGTGCACCTCGTCATCGCCCAGCGTCGGCGGCAGCAGGTCGATGAGGCGCGTGCGGTCCTC
>DASQFE010000565.1:0-6283 GCA_035633295.1 Ilumatobacteraceae bacterium
GGAGCGTTGGCAGCAGCGGAGTCGTATGCGGAGCGACTGTTCGAGTACCGGCTGATCGACCGACTCCCCGAAGTCGCCGCTCATGCCGCGTTGGTCAACCCGGCCAAGGTCGAAGGTGTCGATTGGGAACCGGCAGCAGCCGCACACGTCGTTGCGCAGTCCGCCGGGTACCCGTACTTCATCCAACAGTTCGGCCAGTCCACGTGGAACGACGCAGCTGCATCACCGATCACGCTTGCGGACGCCGAACGCGGTGTGAATGTCGGGTTCGCGCTCCTCGACACGGGATTCTTCAGGGCTCGGTGGGATCGGGCAACGCCGAGCGAACGCGAGTACCTCTCGGCCATGGCGATCGACGGTGACGGTCCGTCCTCCAGTGGTGAAGTCGCCCGCCGGGTCGGCAAGTTACCGACCTCGCTCGGCCCCACCCGCGCGAATCTGATCAACAAAGGGATCGTCTACGCCCCTGAGCACGGCCAGATCGCGTTCACCGTTCCCGGCATGTCGAAGTTCATCGAGCGACGACTCGCCGCCGAGTAGCCAGCAACCGTCTCCGATCAGGTCGAGTCAACGCTGACAACTCGGCGAGGAACAGATCAGCATTCGGTTGGCGTCGTCTACAACGATCGCCCCGGGAACTCCGGAGCGATCGTCGGCGGTTCGACCTGTTGGCGTACCCAGTCGAGGCCGTTGGGGTCCTGATGATGGGTTCCCCACTCGGGCAGCGCTGTGGTGACGCCGGCTTCGTTGGCGAAGGTGCCGAGGTCTTCGACGACGTTCTCGTCTCGGTTGGTCGCATACAGCGCACCGGAGCCACGGTTCCAGCTCACTCGCCACTCCTCGCCCGAGCCAGCGGTGCGCCATCGCATCCCGAAGTCGACGTCGGGGCTGTGGCGACGTTCGTCGAGGTCACGCCACCGGTCGACCGCTGTGCGGATCGGGTCAGGACGGGTGATCGCTGCGGTGGTTGTGGTGCCGTGGGCGTGGCCGCCGGTGAGAAGGCCGGCGTCGACCGATCGTGCGATCGACGGGTGGACGTCGATGGTGGCCACGATCGGGGCCGACACGCAATGCTCGACCGATGACGGATTGAGCGACCGTGACGCTTCGTTGACGAGCACCACACCGTCGGGTTTCAGACCAGACCGCACGCTCTTCATCAACGCCAGGTAGCAGGGCCGGGTGACCATCAGGTTCCGATCGGCGATCTCCAAGAGCGCATCGGCGGGCGGTCCGGTTCCGGCGTCCACGAGCACGATCGCCGAGGTTCCGCGCATCCATCGGTGGAGGAGGTCGACGCGTTCGCCGCTGACCTGGTCGAGGTCGATCGGCGATCGGGTGGGCAGCAGCCGGGTGGTGGGGTCGACGTCGACGACGAGGTCATCGATCGGGTTGGCCGGTTCGCCCAGCAGCCAATCGTCGAGGCCCACAGCGGGCCAGGGTGTAGCGAGGACGTCGGTCATGTCGCCTTCAAGATCGACGATCACGACGTCGCGCACCTCGTGGAGTGCGGCGGCTGCGGTGGTGACGGTGGTGCCAGAGCCGCCCTTCGCGGCCCACAGCACGGTGATGTGGTTGTCGGGGCTCATCGTCAGGCGGCGTGGTCGACGAGGTAGGCGAGCCGGCGTGTGGTGCGGTGCACCGCAACACGTGTCCCGGCAGGTGGTGCGCCTCTCGGGTCGCCGATGCGGTGGGCGACGAGCTGCTCCCAACGTGATCGCTGGATCTGTCCGCTGGCGACGACGTGGGCGATGCGACGCAGTTCGATGAGCGCGATCGCGCCGTCTTCGACCGCGCTGGCCGATGTGGTGCCGGCTCGGAGGTCGAACTCGTAGGTGGTCGGGTCGTGCGGTGGGACGGTGCCGCCGAGCGGCATGCCGCGTTGGTGTCGCACGAGCCAGCGTCGCGCGGCGGGGTCGAAAGTGCGTCGACTACGACCGATCTGTTGGCCCAGAAACGCGAAGAACACGGCGGGTTGTCCGTCGCTGTCGGTCGGTTCGACTGTCGGGTCGACGGTGGCGAGCACGTGGGCGACGGCGACCCAGTCGTTGTCGAGCGTGTTGTCGCGTATCGGTCCGGCTCGGCGGACGGCGGCGGCGGCCAAGACCATCGGCCGCAGCGCTGCCATGAGGATGGTCGTGGCGTCGTCGTCGCCGTTCTGGTGGAGCGCGAGGAGCGCGGCGACGACAGGGTTCTGGTCGGTGGTGGGCCGGTGGCAGATGTCGACGATGTCGCTGGGGGTATGCCCGGCGAGGGCCGGGTTGGTGGCCCAGCGGGTCATGATCTGAGTGCGTCGACGGGGGCTGTTGCAGCGTGCGAGTCGTTGCTCGAGTTGGGTGGTGATGGTGGTGTGCACGGTTCGACCTCTCGGGTAGGTGGTGTTGGTCGAGGTCCACCGTCTGCCTCCCGGCTCCCGAGAACGTTCCCACCCGCATTCGGGAACCCCGACGGAGTCCACCGCTGCTGAGCTGGGGTGATTGCGGATTCGGGAGTGTTCTCGGGAAGGTCGGGAGAGAAATTTCTTTCCGATGTCGGATTCGGGAATGTTCTCGGGAACCGGGTCCTCGCAGATGGCGCCCATGAGCACCACCGCAGCCCCGTCCACAGCGATGTCGCCGATCGAGCACATCCTGATCGCCGTCGCAGTCCTCGCCGCCTCGCTGTCGCTTGTCGTGTGGGGCGGTGCGGTCATCTCGTCGGTCGCGTCCGGACTCGGGCCGCCGCCGGTCGGTCTCAGCGACGCGTTGCGGGCCATCCCAGGCCTCGCCGAACGACCCTCGGTTCCGGCTGATTCCTGGCCGGTCGAGAGCCGATCGCAGATCGCCAGCGCACCGATCTATTGGACGGCCACCGCATGCGTGTTTGGCGTCTTGGTCGTCGTCGTTGTGGGTGTGCGCCGGTTGTGGCGACGAGTCACGCCGAGTCGTCGTCGATTGGGGGGGGATGCGCACGCCCGGTTCGCGACTCGCCGCGAGTTGCGACCGTTGTTGATCAAGCGGCCGGTGCCGGGTCGGTTCGTGTTCGGGTTGTGGAACGGTCGGATGCTGGCCACCGAGAACCGTCGGTGGGCCCCGAACCGTCGCAACGGGATCGCGAAGCTGTGGGCCAGAGCAACCGGCGAACTACGAAGCGGCCAGCAGGGCGACATCACCTCGCTCGCGATCTGCGGCCCGACCCGGTGCGGCAAGACCAGCCAGTGCGCCGAGCCGGGCCTGTTGGACTGGGCCGGCCCGGCGATCGTGTTGTCGGTCAAACGCGACCTGATGGACACCACCATCGCCCGCCGTCGCACCCTCGGCGAGATCCGGGTGTTCGACCCGGGCGGCTTCCTCGCTGCAGGACGCAGCCACATCACGATCGTCGACGCCGAGATCGGACGGTGGTCGCCGCTGAGGATGGCGCACACCGCGTCGGGTGCGAAGAAGGCCGGTGAAGCGTTGTCGGCGTGGACACCCCAAGCCGGCGTCGAGGGTGGCATGGACTTCTGGTCGACGCAGGGCAAGTTGCTGTTCTCCGGGCTCCTCGGTGCAGCGGCGTTGTCGGCTCGACCGTCGATGCACGAGGTCGCCAAATGGGTGTTCGACATGGCGATGCCCGACCAGGCGAACCCGAAGAAGCGGTGCCCGCCCAGTGAGATCCTCGATGACGCGTTCGAGAACCCCGACACGGCCGCCGCCGCGCAGGAAGCGGTCCGACACCTGCACGCGATCTGGAACAAGCCGGACCCGAAACTCGTCGCCTCCGTCTACGCAACCGCGCAGACGGTGTGTGATCCGTGGCTCGACCCGAACGTCGTCGCAGCGACCGATCTCGACGGTGACGGCGAGTGGATCGACCTCGACTGGTTGATGGACACCGGCGTCGACGGCGACCGAGCCAACACCCTGTATCTGCTGGTGTCGCTCGACGACTACAAACGCCTGTCACCGGTCCTCGCCGGCCTGCTATCAGATCTGAAGTCGCAGGCGTATGAGTGGGAGATGCGCGGCGACCGGCTCCCGGCGCCGCTGCTGATGTTGATCGACGAAGCCGGCAACATGCCCCTCGACTGGCTCCCCGAAGTGTCCTCGACGTGTGCCGGCATCGGCATCCAGTTGGTGACGATCTGGCAGTCCTACGCACAGATCCACGAGGCCTACGGCAAACGCGCCGACACCCTCCTCACGAACCACGCAACCAAACTGTTCTTCCCCGGGTCGTCGGACGACTCGACGCTCGGGTACGTGTCGAAGATCGTCGGCGATGAACTGATCGAGCGACGCTCTTGGTCCAACGACGTCGACGGCGGTCGCCGCTCGATCTCGGGTCAGTCGAACAACGAAGCTCTCGTCCCGTACTTCCTGTCACGGCTTCCGAAGTACGGGTCGGCGTTGATGATCCACTCCAACACGCCGCCCGCTCACGTACAGGGCCGCCCGTGGTGGAAGATCAAACGCCTCGCCGCGATGGTCCCCGACCCGCCATCGCACGCCGGGTCCGAGCAACCCGCCGGGAGCGGACCGTGGCGGCCGACACCGAAACGCGAATGCCGACGACCGATCGTTCCCGTGCCGGTCGTGCCGAACGGCGACGACGGCCAACTGTCGCTGCTCGCCCCGCAAGGTGAGGTGGCGTGATGGCTCGCACACGAGTCGACCACGCCCGATTGGTCGACGAACTCCACGCCCAGCTCACCCAACGGTTCGAGCAGATGACCACCAGTCGCGAGTGGTTCGACTACCTCGCCACCGCCCGCCGCTTCCACCGATACTCGCCACAGAACCAACTCTTGCTCGCCCTGCAGGGCGCCGACGGCTACGTCGCCGGCTACCGCAACTGGCAACGCGTCCCCGCCCAAGGCGGCGGCACCTGCCAAGTCGCCAAGGGTGCAGTCGGGTTGAGCATCCTCGCCCCACTGAAAGCCAAGACCGTCGACATCGACGAGACCACCGGGGAGGAGACGACCGTCCATCGGCTCCGAGGGTTCCGGACCGTGAAGGTGTTCCACCAAGGCCAACTCGTCGCGCCGCCCGACATCGGCGACGCCGTCATGCCAGAACTCCTCACCGGTGAGAACCGTTGGCAACACGTCTGGGCAGCCGTCGTCGAACGCCTCGAAACCAACGGCTACAACGTCGCGCTGCACACCCGGACACCAGTCGATGACTGGAACGGGATGACGACCTGGTCGACCAAGTCCGTCCTCGTCGCCGACGACCTCGAACCACCCCAGCGACTCAAGACGCTGCTGCACGAATGGGCCCACGTCGAACTCGCACACGACACCCGCACCGACGTCCCACGGGCGATCAAAGAAGTCGAAGCCGAATCTGTTGCCTACCTCCTCTCCCAGACCGTCGGCCTCGACTCCGACGCCTACTCGATCCCGTACATCGCCAACTGGTCAGCCGGCAACATCGACACCATCCAGTCCGCTGCCGAACAGATCCTCACCACGACAAAACGACTCGTCACCACCCTGGAAGTCGAACTCGGCATCGAACTCACACCCGACGCCCTCGACCACATGATCGACCAGCCCGACATCGTCGACATCCGGCCAGGCATCGAATCGAACTCGGTTCCAACGCCGCCACCGATCGATCGATACGAAGCCGTCCAAGAAAGTCTTTCGCTGGTCGAACCAAGCCCAAGACCTGACGATCGCCGATCGGCAGGCGACGACGCAGCGTTCCTCAGGGCCGTGATGGTCGACCTCGAACCCCACCAGAAGACGCAACTCGCAACCATTCTTTACGAACCGAGCCGGGCCGCAGAAGCCGCAGCCATCATCGCCACCGCTGGTCGCACAGCAGCGCAAACGGCGCGAGTGCTCGACAGTGTCCACTTCGACATCGAGACGATCCGAGACGCGCTCCTCGCATCCCAAGACGACCCAGAACGACCCACGCTGTTCCCAGAGGTCGAGGTTCGTGCTGCACTCCTCGCCATTGCGTCCCCAGTCGAGGTGGAAACGCTCATGCCGTCGACGGCGCAACGAGACGACATCGCCCGACAACTCCGCGACGACCGACTCGACGACCTCCGACTCATCCAACGAGCGGTCCGACAGAATCACGAGCCAGCCAGGATCGCGGCGCTTTCCTACGGACTGGACCTCTCGCCCGAGCAGACGATCAAGGTCTGCGCAACGATCGACGCGACACCGCAGCGGACGATGGCGATCGCGATCGCGCTGCGAGACGGCGACGGTGTTGCGGCATTCAAGGACCTGCTCGAGGGATGGCCCGACGTCCCCGGCGGATGGCAGCAACACGCCCACCCGTCGATGCGGGCAACTCGC
>DASQFE010000566.1:0-3381 GCA_035633295.1 Ilumatobacteraceae bacterium
GTCGACTCGTGACGATCCGACCTCGATCACCGGTTCTCCGTCGGAACTGGCCGAGGCCCTGAGGGCGCTCGCTGCGACGCACCGCCCCGACGTGCTGGGCATCGCGCTCGTCGACGGTGATCCGATCGGCTCGATGATGGAACACGCTGTGGCCGCGCTCGACCTGCTGACGCGCCCGGAAGTCAACAGTCGCGGATGACGTTGAAGGTCTTGCAGGTGGCGGGGCGAAACCATGTGCCCATCGCTTCGTCGACCGCCGCCAGATCAGCGTGCGGAACCGATTGCCAGTCACTGATCGACTCCCACTCGATCAGCGCGTGGACGTGCTCGTCGTCGTCGACGTCGACCCAGAGTTGCTTGCGGACGAATCCGGCCTGGCGCTCCAGAAACCGGCTCCAGGTTCGTTCCTCGACGGCCATCCACTCGGCGCGTTCGGTCGGATCGACCCGGAACGTCAGGAATTCGATGACCACATGCTCTCCTCGTAACGGCGTCGGACAGCCCGAACATTACCGTTTGGTCGAGACATGACGATTGATCCACCCGTCGAAGCCACCGTGCTGCGTCGCGACTACTCGCTCACCGGCCCGGAGCATGCGCTCGCCGAGGAGCGCGGGCTCGAGTCGGCCGAGTGGTACCGATCGCCGGTGCCGCGGGCGCGGATGAAGCAGTTGGTGGCGCGACGCGACGGCCCGGCCATCCGTGACACGCTGATCTGGTTCGCCCTGCTCGGCGCGAGCGGGTCGATGGCCTTCTTCGCATGGGGAACGTGGTGGGCGGTTCCCGCGTTCGCCGTCTACGGGGTGCTGTACGGATCGGTGTCGGACTCGCGTTGGCACGAGGCAGGACACGGCACCGCGTTCCGCACTCCATGGATGAACACCTGGCTGTACCACATCGGTTCGTTCATGGTCTGGCGCGAACCGGTGTCGTGGCGGTGGAGCCATACGCGTCATCACAGTGACACGATCATCGTCGGCCTCGATCCGGAGATCGCCGTTCCCAAACCCACCCCTCGGTTGTTGATCGTGCTCGACCTGCTGGGAATCGTGAGCAACTGGCGCGAACTGCGCAAGATGAGTGCCAGCTCGGTCGGCCGGATCACTCCGAGCGAGGCCACCTACCTCCCCGAAACCGAGTACCCGGCGGCGATCCGCTGGGCTCGCATCCACCTGGCGATTCTGGCCGGAGCGTGTGTGTGGTCGATTGCGGCGGGAACGATCCTGCCGCTGATGTTCATCGGTTTGCCCAGCTTCTACGGCCGGTGGCTGGTGATGGTGTTCGGCCTCACCCAGCATGCGGGTCTCGACGAGGACGTGCTCGACCACCGACGCAACACACGCACCGTGCTGATGAATCCGGTACTGCGGTTCCTCTACTGGAACATGAACTATCACCTCGAGCACCACATGTACCCGAACGTGCCGTTTCATGCCCTCGCCGACCTGCACGAAGAGATCGCCGACGACCTGCCGCCCGTGTACCACGGCCTGTCGGGTGTGTACCGCGAGATCCTCCCGCTGCTGCGGCGTCAGGCCAAGGATCCGTCGTACCGGGTCGTTCGACCGCTGCGTTCGGAGGCTCCCGCGTGACGGGGTCGCAGTGGGTCGATGTCGCCGACGTCGACGACATCGAACTCGATGACGTGATGCGATTCGACCACGCCGAAGTGACCTACGCGGTGTACCGCACGGCCGACGGTCGGTTCTCTGCGTCTCAGGGCTTGTGTACCCACGCGCAGGTGCACCTGTGTGATGGCTTCGTGATCGGTGATGTGATCGAATGCCCCAAGCACAACGGGCGCTTCGATGTGTTCAGTGGGCGGGCCAAGGGTGCGCCAGCGGTGACGGATCTTCGTGTGTTCGCAACCCGGGTACTCGATGGCCGACTGCAGCTGGCGGTCCCGGCGCCTGACTGAACGTCAGGAGCGCGGCGTGGTTTCGACCCCACGTCGCCACACCCGACGACCGGGGGGTCCCTCGGCGATGGCCGATCGCAGTGTCGATGCGCGAACGGCGAGGAGGTCGGCCACCTGTCCGGGCTCGATCGAACCGCCACCCAGCCCGACCACCCGGCGGACGTCGGAGCTGACCGCCCGCCACGCCGTGTCGATCAGATCGTGGGCGACGAGCACCATCAGTCCGGCAGTTTCGAACGGGCAGGCCCGACCCATCGGATTGAACGGATCCTGAAGGTTGTCGGCACCCGCGGCGACCGCGACTCCGGCCGCGCGTAGGGCGCCAACCGCGGTGAGGCCCCTCGGTACGGGCTGCTGATCGCGTCCGCCGAGCCAGAGATTGGTGTGGGGGAGTGTGACCACGCCGATGCCGGCGGCGGCCACGAGCTCGGCGACGCGCTGCTGCTGCGCGGCGGTCTGCTGGCCCAGGCTGACACAGTGGCTGGCGGTGACCGAGTGGGGGAATCCGGCGAGCACCTGTCGGGCCAGGTACTCGAGACCGAGCACCGTGGAGTCGAGCGTCTCGTCGGTGTGGAGGTCGACCCCCACGCCCGCCTCCACGGCGATCTCGAGAAAGACGTCGGTGGAAGCCTCGATATCGCCATCATCCTCGAGGTGCGGGCAGCCGCCCACGAGGTCCGCGCCGGCCGCCAAGGCGTCGCGCAGCAGTGCACGATGGTCGGCACCGGCGACGCCCACGACCGGGCTCCCGCACAGGGCGACGATTTCGACATCGATCACGTCGGCGACCCGGCGCCGCACTTCCACCAGCGCCTGGGTGTTGCGCAAGCCGCTCCATGTCGTGGTGTCGGCATGGGTTCGCACGGCGACGTAGCCGTTGGCCGCCATGAGCCGCGCCGCGCGTTCGGCTCGGTCGACGATGTCGGCCTCGTCGATCTTGCCTCCAAGGCTGATCATGGCGTCGATGGCTCCGAGGAGGTCACCGGTGACGTTCTCGGCGTGTTCGGCGAGGAAGGCCTTGTCGAGGTGGGCGTGGGGTTCAACGGCCGCCGCAAGGAGCAGGTGGTCGCGGAGATCGACCATCTCGTCCGCCGGCGTGGTGATGGCCGGGCCGACCTCGGCGATGATGCCGTCTGTGATCAAGACATCGCCGATCAGCACGTCGTGCAGGTCGTTTGTCACGGCGGTATGAACAATCGTGGCCTGCTGTAGGAGGGTCGTCGACATCTGCGCGAAACTACCTGCATGACTGAACGGCCCGACCTCAAGCTGGGAGCCTTCTTCTTCGGAGGCGTCGAAATGGATGACGCTGGTGCGGGTGCGCCGGCGCCGATGGACCGCCGGTATTCGAACGACGAGTGCTGGAAGGCCACCCTCGACTACGTGAACTCGGCCAAGGAGGCCGAGCGGCTCGGATTCGACTCGTTCTGGACCACCGAGCACCACTTCCAGTACGAGGGCTA
>DASQFE010000567.1:0-4622 GCA_035633295.1 Ilumatobacteraceae bacterium
TCTGTCCCGTAGTCTCCAGTGTCGTGACGAGCAGCGTACGAACAGTCCGAATCGGTGTTCTCGGGTGCGGCAACGTGGGGGCAGCATTCGTGCAGCTCGTCGAGGGGCAACGTTCCTTCGTCGAGCGTCGCACAGGGCTGCGCCTGGAGGTGACCCGCGTCGCCGTGCGCAACCTGTCGGCTCCTCGCAACGTCGACCTTGCCGATGGCGTGCTGACCCGCGATGCACACGGCGTTGTCGCCGATCCCGATGTCGACCTGGTCGTCGAGGCGATCGGTGGCATCGAGCCGGCCCGTGAACTGATCCTGGCAGCGCTGGCCAACGGCAAGCCGGTTGTCACGGCCAACAAGGAGCTGCGCGCCAACGTCGGCGCCGAGCTCTACGCCGCTGCCGACGCAGCGGGTCGCGACCTGCTCTTCGAGGCCGCCGTCGCCGGGGGTATCCCGATCGTTCGAGCCTTGCGCGAGAGCCTCCACGGCGAACCGATCCGCCGTGTCCTCGGCATCATCAACGGCACCACCAACTTCATCCTCACCAAGATGACCGATGCGGTCGCAAACGGCGGTGAGGCCGACTACGCAACGGCGCTGGCCGAGGCGCAGCGCCTCGGATTCGCCGAGCGTGACCCGACCGCCGACGTCGAAGGGTTCGATGCCGGAGCCAAAGCAGCGATCATCGCCACCGTCGCATTCGGCGCGAAGGTCGTGGCCGGCGACGTGTACCACGAGGGAATCAGCCGGATCACCGGTGCCGAGATCGCCATCGCCCACCGTCTCGGCTACGTCGTCAAGCTGCTGGGGATCATCGAACGTGACGCCAGCTCTGGTGAGATCAGCGTGCGGGTTCATCCGGCCATGGTGCCGCTGCACCATCCACTTGCGTCGGTGCGCGACAGCTTCAATGCGGTCTTCGTCGAGGGCGATTTCGTCGGCTCGCTGATGTTCTATGGCCGAGGCGCCGGTGGTGCCCCGACGGCGAGCGCCGTGTTCGGCGACGTGGTCGATGCGGCGATCAATCTGCGAAACGGCACTCACGGCTCGCTCGGTGCCCTCGAGCCCGCCACGGTGCGTGCCATCGACGAGACATCGGCCGAGTACCTGCTGGGCCTCGACGTTGCCGACCGACCCGGCGTGCTGCATGCCGTCACCGGGGTGTTCGCGCAACACGGTGTGAGCATCCGTGTCGCCGAGCAGGAGGGCAACGGGCCCGATGCGCGTCTGGTGTTCATCACCCATGAAGCGCGCGAGTCCGACGTTCAGGCGACCGTGCGAGCGCTGCGGGAACTCGAGGTCGTGCGCAGCGTCGGTGGCCTGCTGCGCGTGATCGGCGACTGACATGCGTTACGTCTCCACGCGGGGGAGCGCACCGGAACTCGGCTTTGCCGATGTGCTCCTTGCGGGCCTGGCCACCGACGGCGGGTTGTACGTTCCCGAGCGGTGGCCGACGCTTGCGACCGGCTCCGCAGTCACCTACGTCGAGCGGGCGGTCGAGGTGATGCTGCCGTTCGTCGAGCCCGACTTCGATGAACTGACCTTGACCCGACTCTGCACCGAGGCGTACGCCTCGTTCCGCCATCCCGCCGTGGTGCCGCTCGTGCAACTCGACCATCGCCACTGGGTGCAGGAGCTGTTCCACGGTCCGACCCTTGCGTTCAAGGACGTCGCACTGCAGCTCGTCGGTCGCATGTTCGACCACGTGCTGGCCCAACGGGGCCAGCGGGTGACGATTGTCGGCGCTACCAGCGGCGACACCGGGTCGGCCGCGATCGACGGGGTTGCCGGATGCGCTCACGTCGACATCGTGATCCTGTACCCGCTCGGCCGCACGAGCGACGTGCAGCGCCGTCAGATGACGACAGTCGATCAACCGAATGTCCACGCAGTGGCCGTCGAGGGCACGTTCGACGACTGCCAAGACCTCGTCAAGGCGATGTTCAACGATGCCGCATTCCGCGAGCGCAATCAGCTGGCGGCCGTCAACTCGATCAACTGGGCGCGCGTGATGGCGCAGACCGTCTACTACGTGACGGCGGCTGAGACATTCGCCGATCCCGTCACCTTCAGCGTGCCGACCGGCAACTTCGGCAACGTGCTCGCCGGCTGGATCGCCCGCGAGATGGGGGCGCCGATCCGTGACTTCATCGTGGCGTCGAACACCAACGACATCCTGTCGCGCTTCATCAACGACGCAGACATGACGACGCGTGACGTGGTGCCGACCGTGAGCCCGTCGATGGACATCCAGGTGTCGTCCAACTTCGAGCGGTTGCTGTTCGAGATGAACGGCCGCGACGGCGGGATGACCGCCGAGCAGTTGACCCGCCTTCGCTCAACGGGCTCGCTCGACGTGGAGCCCGATCAGCGCGAGCAGTTCATCTCCGGACACTTCCGGGCGGCGGCGTTCGACGACGAAGCCACGATGGCCGAGATTTCCCGCATCTACCGCGAGACGGGTATGTTGCTCGACCCGCATACAGCCACCGGCACTGCGGCGGCCGCGCTCCTCACTGGCCTCGACGGGCCCGACCATCCGGTCGTGACCATGGCCACGGCACACCCTGCCAAGTTTCCCGATGCCGTCGAGCGTGCCACGGGACGACGTCCGGCGCTTCCCGAGCATCTCGCCGGACTCTTCGATCTCCCCGAGCGAACCCAGACCGTCGCCAACGACCTCGTCGCCGTGCAAACCCTCGTCGAGCACCTCACCAACCCCTGACGAGATCGGCTCTCCCGAACTCCCCGGCCATCTGAACCCCCTGAAATTCGGAGCCGATGTTGCGCTCAGCGCAACATCGGCTCCGAATTTCCGATCGGGGAGGTTGGGGGAGGATGCGTGGAGCGACGGGGTGGACGTGGTATCTTGAAGGTTGCTCGGTTCGTCCGGGCCGCACCCCGAGATCTCGGTCGTGTGCGAATTCTGCCAGGGAACACGTCTGTCGGCGCGAAGTGCGCAACACACCCCTCCTCTGGTACTCCAACACTCGTGGCGTCGTTTCGGCGCACGAGAAGAGAGGAACCCTCGTGGCCGCAGCGGCACTCGAACAGTCCATGCTCGAATCCAAGGACAAGGACACCCTGGTGGAGATGGCCAAGGCGCTCGGCGTCAAGGTCAATGCTCGACTCAAGAAGTCGGAGATCATCGACAAGATTCTCGACACGACCGGATCGAACAGCGCACCTGCGCCGGCCGCTCCCGTCGAGACACCACCGGCTGCGGTGACCGCAGCGACGAACGGCGCCGCCGTAGCGGCCACCTCCGAGGTCGTGCTCGGACCTGACGGCGAACCTCTCGCCGATTGGGAGATCGAGCTTGCTCGTAGCGGTGTGCCCGGCGATGTCGATGACGCGCCGGTCACCGGCGACGTGCCACCGCCTGGCGGGGTGAACCGCAACGAACAGCCACGCGCCGACCGCAACCGCAACGATCAGCAGGGAGCCAACCGCAACCGCAACAACGATCAGGGCGGTAACCGCAACAACGATCAGGGAGCCAACCGCAACAACGATCAGGGCGGGAACCGCAACAACGATCAGGGCGGCAACCGCAACCGGAACGACGCCGACGCGGCCGACGGCAACAAGCGCCGTCGACGTCGGCGTAAGGGTCGTGGTGGCCAAGAAGGCCCCCAGGGCGAGGACGTCGAGCTGATCGAGCAGGATCATGGCTTCGAGAGCTCCGAGCCCATCGATGTCGCGGGTTACCTCGACATCCGCGACGAGGGCTACGGCTTCTTGCGCGTCAACGGTTACCTGCCGGACAAGGCCGACGCATACATCCCGCTGAAGCTCGCTCGTCAGTACGGCTTGCGCAAGGGCGATCACATCACGGGCAAGGTACGACCGGCGGGCCGCAACGAGAAGAATCCGGGTCTGCTCGAGGTGTACACCGTGAACGGGGGCGACCCCGACAAGGCCAACAAGCGGCCGCACTTCGAGAGCCTCACCGCTCTGTTCCCCGATCAGCGCCTCACGCTGGAGGATCCGAGTGATCCGTCGAACATGACGGCGCGGATCATCGACCTCGTGTCACCGATCGGAAAGGGCCAGCGCGGCATCATCGTGTCGCCGCCCAAGGCCGGCAAGACCACGATCATGAAGACGATCGCCAAGTCGATCGAACTCAACAACCCTGACGTGCACCTGATGGTGCTGCTCATCGACGAGCGACCTGAAGAGGTCACCGACATGCGTCGCAGCGTCAAGGGTGAGGTGATCTCTTCGACCTTCGACCGGCCGAGCGACGAGCACACCCATGTCGCTGAGATGACGATCGCCAAGGCGCGCCGCATGGTCGAAGACGGCAAGGACGTCGTCATCATGCTCGATGGCATCACGCGCCTCAGCCGGGCCTACAACCTCGCTGCTCCTGCGAGCGGCAAGATCCTGTCCGGCGGTATCGACGCCGGTGCGCTGTACCCGCCGAAGAAGTTCTTCGGTTCGGCCCGCAACGTGGAGGAGGGTGGCTCGCTCACCATCCTCGCGACGGCACTCGTCGACACCAACAGCCGGATGGACGAGGCGATCTTCGAAGAGTTCAAGGGCACGGGGAACATGGAGCTGCGCCTCGACCGCAAGGTCGCCGAGCGCCGTATCTATCCGGCCATCGATGTCGACGCCTCGTCG
>DASQFE010000568.1:0-2061 GCA_035633295.1 Ilumatobacteraceae bacterium
GAAGACGGTGATCTCGTCGACCGCGGGGAGGTAGAGGGTGCGCAGGCGATCATGACGCTGCTCGAGGACGACTGGGGCTTCCCCGTCGTCAGCTCAGACCTCGATCCGAACGATCCGCTCGTGAACAGTGCCACGGAGTACATGTTCCAGATGGCGACGATCGCTCATCACACGCTGACCGGCACACAGAACGTGACGCTCACCGAGGCCGATCTCACCGGTGAGGACGGAACTGTTGCTACCGAATACGCCTGCAACGGCGAGACGGTGCAGGTTCCCGATCCCTTCCCCGCGGAGGGCGTGACCTGCGAGTTCGCAGTCGACGGTCGCTACTGGACGGGCTTCGACCGCAGCGATCCGGTGCAGGGCATCGCTCGTGACATGGCGTGGAGTGGGACGGCGCACGCACTGGTCGCCGAACTCGGTGTGGGTGCAGCGACGCACAGCACATTGCAGCTCGCGCTGGGGGTTGCGGCCCTTCTCGCCGGCCTCGGTGTGGTGAGCACGGTGTCGGGCATTGCCTTCGTCTGGGACACCAAGAAGAAGACGAATGTCGCCACTGCGGACACGAGCCCTGACGGGAAGCTCGTCGACACACCGGAGAAGGAGTTGCAGCACGTCTGAACACTCGGTGGTCCTGATCGGACCATGACGAACGGTGGGCCTCTCCTCTGAGGGGCCCACCGTTTGTTTTCGGGTCGGAACTCATTCGGGTCGGTCTTGTCGCTGCGGCCTGTCACCTGCTTAACTCCGGCCATGAGCGACACAGAAGACACAGGCGAGATCGACGTGACCATCGAGACCGAGGTCATCGACGTGGATGGCGACGGTGTCGCCGACATGGTGATCGAGACCACCACGACGGTCATCGACATCGACGGTGACGGCGTTGCCGACATCGTCTCGGAGACCACGACGACGATGTACGACGTCGATGGTGATGGTGTTGTCGACGCCGTCGAGGAAACAACGATCACCGCGATCGATGTCGATGGTGACGGTGTCGCCGACGTGGTCGAGGTGACCACCACGAGTGCAGTCGACATCGACGGCGACGGCGAGTTCGACGTGATCGAGTCGACCACGGTCACCGGGGTCGACGAAGACGGCGATGGCGAGTTCTCCGAGGCGGAGATCGAAATCGAGGAGGTCACCGCCGTGCGCGAGGACCTCGCCGAGAACCTCGACAGCTGATCGATCAGCTCACCGGCGTGGTCAATCCGTCGGCAGGCCGGAGGCCTCCTGCCGAAGCAGCTTGCCCGTCGTGTTGCGGGGGAGTTCCGCGACGAAGGTGACGTCGCGCGGCACCTTGTGGCGCGCAAGCCGCGAGGCGACGAACGATCGGATCTCGTCGGCGTCGATCGACGCATCGGCCGCACCGACCACGAACGCCGACAGCCGCTGGCCGAACTCGTCGTCGGGCACCCCGACCACGACGACGTCCACCACGTCGTCGTGTGACAGCAGGACCTCTTCGATCTCGAGCGGGAACACGTTCTCGCCACCGCTCACGATCATGTCGTCGGCGCGTCCGGTGACGAAGAGTCGGCCGTCGGTATCGAAGTGTCCGACATCGCCCGACGACATCAGGCCGCGGATCCGTTCCTTCGTGCCCCCGCCGGTGTACTCGGTGAACTGGGCGTCGCTGCCGACGACGATCAGCCCGGTCTCGCCGGCGGCCATGCGCTCGCCGCGCTCGCCGACGATCTCGACCGTCGTTCCGGTGATGACACGGCCGGCGGTTCCCGGCGCGGCCCGCAGGTCGTCCGGCGTCGCCAGGGTGGCCTGGCCGACCTCGGTCGATCCGTAGACGTTGTAGAGGTGATCGCCGAACCGGTCCATCCACGCCGTCGCGACGGCGGCCGGGAGGGCCGAGCCGCTGCACGCAACGATTCGCAACGACGACGTGTCGCGACCGTGAGTGTTCGCGGCGAGTATGCGCTGCAGCATCACCGGCACCACGGCGAGCACGTTCGCCCGCTCCGCCTCGATCGCGTCCAGCGTCGCGTCGACGGTGAAGCGGCGCACGAGCACTGCGGTCGATCCGGTTGCTGCGGCGAT
>DASQFE010000569.1:0-8181 GCA_035633295.1 Ilumatobacteraceae bacterium
CTCGTCGACGAACCGGGGCGAGCGCTGTCGCAACGCGACGTCGAACATGCTCTCGGGGTGCCGGTGGTGGCGAAGGTGAGCTTCGATCCGGCGGTGGCGCGAGCGGTCGACGCCGGGTTGCTCGTAACACGGCCACCGCGCGTCATCTCGAAAGAACTCCGTCGGGTCGCCGCATGAGCATCGTCGACGGCGACAGCGCCACGGTGCTCGAGATCTGTCGGCGCGTCGCCGGTCGGCATGGCGACACGCGTGCGTTGGTGATCGAAGAGGTGCATCGTCTCGCGCCCTTACACACAGCGACCGACCAGGAACTGCTCAGCGCCTCGGCGCTCGCCCGATTGAGTGGGCTCGGCGAACTCGACGTGTACCTGCGCGATCCCCACGTCGACGAAGTGATGGTCAACGCCGGCCGCTCGATCTGGATCGAGCGCGACGGCACCCTCCACCACGTTGGCGAACTCGAGTCCGACAGCGTCGACCAGCTGATCGAACGGGTGCTGGCCCCACTCGGCCGACGCGTCGACCGGTCGTCGCCCATTGTGGACGCGCGCCTGCCGAGCGGTGCTCGCGTCTGCGTCGTTCTCCCACCGGTCGCTGTCGACGGTGCATGCCTGGCGATTCGCCGATTCGCGCCAAGCGTCCGACGGCTCGATTCGTTCGTCGAACTTGACGGAGCGACGCTGCTGCGCGCCGTGATCGATCAGCGGTGCAACGTCGTCGTCTCGGGCGCAACGTCGTCAGGGAAGACGTCACTCGTCGCCGCGCTGCTCGCGGGCGTGGCCGACACCGAGCGTCTCGTCGTGGTGGAGGACACGACGGAGCTACCAATCGAGCATGGCCACGTGATTCGTCTCGAAGCCCGACCGGCGCTGGCCGACGGCCCCACACCGATCACAGTGGCCGACCTGGTACGAACGGCGCTGCGACTGCGACCCGACCGCATCGTGGTCGGCGAGGTGCGCGACGACGAGGTCCTGGCACTCGTCCAGGCGATGAACACCGGCCATGACGGATCGCTGTCGACGTGCCATGCCAACGGGCCACTCGATGCGCTCCTGCGACTCGAGACCCTGGTCCTCCAGGCGTCGCCCACCTGGCCGCTGGCGGCGATCCGCCATCAGCTCGCACGCTCGATCGACATTGTCATCCACGTCGACCGCTCGCCGGGTGAGCCGGGGCGCCACGTCAGTGCAGTGTGTGAGGTCGTCGCACCGAACGCCGACTCGACCCTGCCACCGACCGTGCGCACGCTCGGCGAACGTCGCACCGACGGATCGTTCATGGTGTTCGATCAACCGAGCCGGGGGCGCTCATGAACGTCATCATTCCGGCGATCGTCGTGGCAGTCACCGCACTCGGTGCAGCGCGCTTGCGACCCCGAGCGAGCCGTCAACTCGTCGTTCCCATCGACCCGAGCAGAGGTGGCGTTCATCCACTCTCGAGGTTCCTGGCACGTCGGGCCGGCCGGCGTCCCCCGTCGGCCAAAGCGGTCGCCGAGTGGTGCGACGACCTCGCCCGCCAGCTCAGGTCGGGCTCCACGCTACGCGACGCCATGACCACCACGCTGCCGAGCGACCCGGCGACTCGACGCTCCACAAACGAGCTTCGACGCCGCCTCGACCGGGGTCGGGCGGTCGTCGATGCCTGCGAGCCACCAAGTGATGCCGGCGCACACCTTCGTCTCGCGATCATCGTCATCACGACGGCTGCGCGCCTCGGTGGTTCGCCGGCACCGGCAATCGACCGCACGGCCGCCACACTGCGCCAACGCGCGGTCGACGCCGACGAGCGCAGCGTGCAGGCCGCCCAGGCCCGATTGTCGGCGCACGTGCTCACGGCAGTCCCGCTCGCCATGCTGCTCCTCCTTCTCGTCACCGACGCCGACGTACGAGTGGCGGCAACATCAACGCTGGGAGGCGCCTGCATCGGTGTCGGCCTGTCGCTGAACGCACTCGGCTCGGTCTGGATGCGCCGAATCATCGGATCTCCACGATGACGGCCAGCCATGTTGTTGTGATCGTTCTCCTCGTGGCCACGATCGGCGGTGCTCTGCGACCGGTGATGATCGGCCCCCGGCGCGCCATCGCGCGACCAACCACCCCTCGACTCTTCGACCCACCGACACCTGCGAATTCGATGGCGTTGCTCCGACACGGTCGGATTGCCGCGTTGATGGTCGGCATGGTCGTGGGTGTGATCGTCCTGACGCCAGTGCCCACCGCCATCGTCGTCGGCGTCTTCGTACTCGCTCGTCGATCCCGGCCGATCCTCGCGGCTCGTCGCCGACGGCACGACGTCGAGCGGGCGCTCCCGGACGCGCTCGACCTTCTCGTCCTCGCCATCCGAACCGGCCTCACCCCGCAGCAGGCGATCGCCGAACTCGCGGTCAGCGCCCCCAAGTCGGTGCGCAGCGCATTCGCGTTGACGGTGCACCGCTGCGAACGAGGCCAGTCGTTCGCCGACGCTCTGACGGCGCTCCCCGAAACGCTCGGCCCCGGGGCCATCGGCCTGGCCGACGTGATCGCCACGAGCGACCGCTACGGGCTGCCACTCGGCCCCGTACTCGACCAGCTCACGACCGAGGCTCGCGAGAGTCGCCGACGGCGCGACCAGGCTGATGCCCGCAAGCTCCCGGTGCGGCTGTCGTTCCCTCTCGTCGTCTGCACGCTGCCGTCGTTCGTCCTGCTCGCGATTGCCCCTGCAGTGATCGCCGCTCTCTCGTCGCTGGGCGGATCCGCCTGGTGACCCCCATGCCACACATCGAACGGAGTCCACCATGCCCGCCAACCTCATCCTCATGCTGCTCGTCCACCTCCACACCACAGTGAGCTGCCCCACGTCGAGCGTCCCGCGGCGTCGCCGCGACGACCGAGGCCAGGCGACGACCGAGTACGCACTGGTACTGCTCGCTGCAGCCCTCGTCGGGCTGATGGTTGTCGCGTGGGCCACAGCGGGAGGAGGCGCCGCTCGGATCACCACGCTGTTCAACAGCGTGATCGACTCCGTCATCGACAAGGTGTGAGCGGACAAGGTGTGAGCGGACAAGGTGTGAGCGGACGAGGTGTGAGCGGACGAGGTGTGAGCGGACAACTTGTGCGCCCACCGGGTGCGAGGGACGGACAGCAACGCAGAGGGCGCTCGGCGAACGGTCAGGCGGCCGTCGAGTTCGCTCTCGTGCTGCCCGTCGTGGTCATGATGGCATTCGGGCTCGTGATCGTCGGCGTTGCAGTGCGAAACGAGCTCGCCGTCGAACTCGCCGCCCGCGAAGGTGCCCGCGCCGCTGCTGTCTCGGCGAGCCCCGCCAACGCCGCCACGGCAGCCGCCACCCGTGCGGTACGCCTCCCGATCGACGTCGCCACCACGAGCGGGGCGGCGACCGTCACCGTGACGGTGACCCACGTCGACGCAATTGATGTCGCGATCATCGGCACGTTGATCGGGCCGATCACACACACCGCCTCGGTCACCATGGCCATCGAGCCTCCATGACACGTACAGTTGTCAAGCATGACGATGCGTACGACGGTGTCCACAGTCGGGAGTGCCACCGTCGTCGTGCTCGAGGGCAGCGTTGATCTCGCCGCAGTCGGAACCCTCCACGGCGACCTCGCACGCGTCATCCGGCGCCATCCCGGCGACTCCGTGATCGTTGACCTCGATGGCATCGACGCACTCGACGACGCGGGCCTCGGCGTGCTGCTCGGCGCTGCTGCGGCGGCGCGTCAATCGGGCGGCGACCTCGAGGTGGTCTGTAATCGGGCCTCACTCCGCGAGCGCCTCGAACGCACCCGTTTCGACCGAGCCATCGCCGTTCGAGCAACGATCGCATGATCAACGACGACCCGATCTTCCACCTTGCACTGCCCAGCGACTGGGCTGCTGCGTTCGTCGACGGGGTCTACCTGATCTCGACCCGCGGCATGACGCTCGACGACGTCGGCTTCATCCACTGCTCGACTCGGGAGCAGATGGACAACACCGCGAATGGCTTCTATGGCGACGTGGAACAGCTCGTCGTACTCGTCATCGACCCCTCCTTGGTGCCGTCGCCCGTGGTGCACGAGCGGCCGGCTCCTGATGTCGACACGCTGTTCCCGCACATCTACGGACCACTCCCCGTCGCAGCCGTCAACCAGGCCGTCATGTGGCTGCGGGAGCCGGGCACCGCGTGGTCGTTCAGCGCGCTCTAGGAGGCGACCCGTCGCCAGCAGTACGGTTGGCCACGTGACCCCCGAGACAGAGCTGCAGCAACGCCTGATCGGTTCTGTTGCCGAGTTGGACTCCCGTCGCCTGCAACGTCGATTCCACGGCGTCGAGATGAGCCCGATCGGCCAGGTCGAGGAGCGCCGGCCGGCGCGATTCGGCGGCGAGGTACGCAGCCAGCAGCGATCTGCGCCTGGCAGTCGCCCGAGCTTGCGGGTCACCATCCACGACGGCACCGGCTCAGCGGTGGCCGTCTTCACCGGACGATCGCGGATCTTCGGGATCGAGGCCGGTCGGGCCGTACTGTTCGAAGGCGTCGCACGCCGCGAACGCGGTCAGCTCGTGGTGTTCAACCCTGCCTACACCCTGCTGCCCTGACCGCGACCGTCAGCGGCGAACCAGCAACGCCGACGCTTCGGCCTCAGCTTCGTCGGAGACGAGCACGATCACCTCGTCGCCGAGATGGAACGAGGTGTCTCCGCGCGGAACCACGACCTCCCCCGATCGCACGATCGCCACCACGCTCGACCCGCGGGGGAAGCCCGCGGCAACGATCGTGCGCCCGAGGATTGGGCTGTCGGCAGCCAATGTCACTTCCACCAGACGGGCCTTGCCGCCTGCGACCTGGAGCAGCCGCACGATCGAACCAACCGTGACCGCTTCCTCGACGAGCGCCGACAACAGGTGTGGCGCCGACACGGCGATGTCGACACCCCACATCTCGTTGAACATCCACTCGTTCGCCGGATGATTGACCCGTGCCATGACGCGAGGCACACCGAACTCCTGCTTGGCGAGCAGCGATGTGACGAGGTTGTCCTCGTCGTCGCCCGTCACCGCAAGCACCACATCGGCACGCTCGAGGCTCGCCCTCGACAACTCACCAACCTCGCAAGCGTCTGCAACGACCCACTCGACCGATTGGAGCCCGTCGGTAGTACGACGCCGCTCGACCTGCTGCGCATCGCGCTCGACGACAACGACCTCATGGCCGTTCTCGATCAAGTCGCTCGCAATGAACGTCCCAACCTTGCCGGCACCGATGATGACGATCCTCACGACGTTCCCTTCGGATCACTTGCGTCGGCCCACTCCGCCTGGAGACCGTCGACACGGTCGTTGGCCACCATCAGGTACAACAGATCTCCGTCCTGCACGACGAGGTCGGGCATCGGCAAGATGCTGACGCCGAGTCGACGGACGGCGGCGAGACGCACGGTGCCGTCGGCTTCGAGATCGCCCAGGCTCGTGCCGATCAACGCGCGCGGCGCCGGCCGCTCGACGAGACACACGCCGGCGCCGGGGTCGACCCATCGAACCGCCTCGACATCCGGACGCAACTGACGCATCGACATGTCGATCGTCAGCCGGGCCGATGCAACCGTTGGAATTCCGAGCCGCTCGTACACAGCGGCGCGGCGCATGTCGTAGATGCGTGCGAACACACGCTTCACACCGAACGCTTCTCGACCGGTTCGCGCCACCACGATGTTGCTGTTGTCACCGTTGGTCACCGCGGCGAGTGCGACCGCTCGCTCGACACCTGCGCTGCGCAGTGTGGCGCGGTCGTAACCGATCCCTTCGATCTGCTCGGCGTCGAGCCCGGCAAGGCGTCGGAACGACGAGCGATTCGTGTCGATCACCGCAACCGAGTGTCCGAGCGAGAGGAGTCGTCCGGCGAGGCCGGATCCGACGCGTCCGCAACCCACGATCACCACATGGCCGCTCGCGCCCTCGTTCGTACTGACTTGTGCAACGTCGCTCACTGGACCTCATCTCTTACATCGAGTTCGCTCAGGTCGCCGACCTGGATCGGCACCGACAGGATCGCGGTGTTCGGCCGCTGACGCAGCTTGTTCTTGATCATCATGGCGCTCTGGTTGTGGAGTGCCTGATCCCACCAGTGCTCGACCACGAACTCGGGGATCACCACGGTGACGACATCGTCAGGACGTTCGTCGTCGAGTTCGTCGATGACCCGCATGACCGGCCCGGTCAGGTCGCGGAACGGCGAGAACACGGTCCGCAACTCCACCGGAAGCTCGAACTTCTCCCACGCATCGACCACCGCTGTCTCCTCCTCGGCGGAGGTCACCACGCTGATCGCCAACAGCCGATCCGGACGCATCGAGCGTGCATACGCAACGGCCTTGAGCACACCGAGGTTCACGCTGCCAACCAGAATCACCACCGTGTGGGAGTGACGAGGAATGTGGTCGCCGGGCTCGACCCTCAGCGCCGCTCGAACCTTGGTGTAGTGACGTTTGACGCGCCTGAAGACCACCACGATGATCGGGATCAGCACCACCGGGATCCACGCACCGATGGTGAACTTCGAATAGATGACGACGATCAACACGACGAAGGTCGCAACGGCGCCGATGGCGTTGACCGCCACACCCCGTTTCCAGCTGGGCTCGCGCAACTTCTGATGGTGACGGACCATGCCGATCTGCGACAGCGTGAAACCGGCGAACACCCCGACGGCGTAGAGCGGGATGAGCTTGCTCGTATCGCCAGAGAACGCCACGATCAGCAGCGCAGCGACGGCAGCGAGGGCCAGGATGCCGTTGGAGAAGACGAGGCGATCGCCGCGGTTCTTGAGCTGTGCGGGCAGGTACCCGTCCTGGGCGAGGATCGACGTGACGCGTGGGAAGTCGGCGAACGCCGTATTCGCCGCGAGAATCAAGATCGCGAACGTCGAGAACTGCAAGATGTAGTACGGCAAGGTCTCGCCGCTGAAGACCTCCCGCCCCATGATCGACAGCAGCGTCTCGCTCTCATTCGGCGTCGGACGCAGCCGGTGAGCAAGCACCGAGATACCGAAGAAGAACGTTGCCAGGATCGTCCCCATGATCAACAGGGTGGTCGCGGCGTGTTTCGACTCGGGCTTCTTGAACGCGGGAACACCGTTGGAGATGGCTTCGACACCGGTGAGGGCGACGGCGCCAGAAGAGAACGCCCGGAGGAAGATCAGCACCGTCAACCCGGTCAGATCGTTGCTGTGGGTCAACTCTTCCAATGCCTCGGTGTTCGGTGCGAGCGGTTCCAGCGACCCCGTCGCCAGACGGAACAGCCCATAGGAGATCAAGGCGAACAGCGCAAGGATGTAGACATACGTCGGCCCCGCGAACAGCCGCCCGGACTCCTTCATCCCCCGGAGGTTGGCGATCGTCATGATCGCGATGAACCCGAGACAGATCTCGACCCGTTCGGGTCGGAGGGCCGGGAACGCCGACGTGATGGCGGCAACGCCCGCCGACACCGACACCGCCACCGTCAAGATGTAGTCGACGAGCAGCGAAGCCCCGGCAACGAGGGACGGTGTCTCGCCGAGGTTCTCACGCGAGACGACATACGATCCGCCGCCGTTCGGGTAGGCGAAGATGGTCTGGCGGTAACTGGTGATCACGAGCAGGAGGAGCACCATCACGATGATCGAGATGGGGACCAGCTGGTTGAGCGCGATCGAGAGCCCGGCAACGGGAATCAGGACGATGAGGATTTCCTGGCTCGCATAGGCCGTCGACGAGATCGCGTCAGATGCGAAAACAGCCAGCGCCGTCGGGATCCCGAGGCGTTGGTGCTGCTCGTCCTCGGTCGCCAGTGGTGAGCCGACGAGGCCGCGTTTGAACCGACCCGTCATGTCCGAACGCCGACCCACATGGCGTGCATCCTTTCTCGAGGTGTAAGCGACACGTTCTGCTCCAGTTTCCGGGTCAAGTTCATGAGCGGTCCCACCATAACCAGCCCACCCGCTGCGAGCGATATGCACCTCACCAGTGGCTGGTACCCGGCGCCCCCTTGAAAGGCCCGGTCAGGTTGACGGTCACCCAGCCACCGTAGAAGCTGCCCTCGTTGCTGATCACCTGTTCGTCGTCGATGAAACACTGATCGGCCTTCTGTGCATAAAACGCCCAATGATGCGCGAGCGCGACGAACGACCCTGTCGGTCGCGGGTAGGTCCAAGCGGCCTCA
>DASQFE010000570.1:0-2475 GCA_035633295.1 Ilumatobacteraceae bacterium
TGACCGTGTCGTTCGTGGTGATCCATCTCGCAGCGCTGGTGGCCGACAGCTATGTCTCGTTCGATCTGCTCGATCTGCTCGTGCCGTTCGCCTCGGCGTGGAAACCGGTCCCTGTTGCGCTCGGCGTGGTGGCGATGTGGCTGCTCGTCGCGGTCGAGATCACCTCGCTGCTCATGAAGCGCCTGCCCCGCCGAATCTGGCGATGGATCCACTTGTCGAGCTACGCGGTCTTCCTCCTGGCGAGCCTGCACGCCGCGTTCGCCGGTACCGACAGCTCGAAGTGGCTGTACCAGGTAACTGCCGCAGCGTCCATCGTCGCCGTGATGTGGTCGACGGTGTACCGCCTCACCCATCGCAAACGCGCGGTCCCTCAGCGCCGAGCCTCCCGCACACCGCCAACCGCTCAACACCAGGGGTCGTAATGGAGATCGACACGCTGTTCGGGTTGCCGGCTCATCCGCTCCTCGTGCATGCAGCCGTGGTGCTGCTACCGATCGCGGCGATCGGACTCATCGTGGTGGCGGCGATTCCACGAGCGAGGAAGCTCTATGCACCGATCGTGCTCGGCCTCGCCCTTGCCGCAACGGTTGCGGTCGGTCTGGCCCAACAGTCGGGCGAGTCGCTCGAAGGCGACGTGAAGGAGACCGAACTGGTCGAGGAGCACGCCGAGCAAGGCGAGACCGTGCTCCCGTGGGCAATCGCTGTGACCGTGACGAGCGCCCTCGTTGCCGCCGAACCGTACGTGCGCAAACGCTTCGACAAGCCCTCACCACGAGTGGTCACCGCGGTGCTCGTCGGCGCCTCGTTGATCGTCGGTATCGGCGCGACGTACACGGTGATCGACGTCGGCCACTCTGGAGCGAAGTCGGTCTGGAACGACGTCGGCGACTGACCGTCGCGCGTTTCAGACGAGCGTGAACTCGACACCGCCGATGTCGAACCGTTCACCTGCACGCGACCGATCGTCGGCACGGAGGGCGACACGGTCGATCCCCTCGCCACGATCACCCGCCTCGACGAATCGCACCGACTCGGCGATGCCGAGATCGCTCCACCGACGACTCGTGATGTCGGGATGCTCGGACGCCACAGTGACGGTCGAGATCATGTCGACCGTCGGGGTCTGCTCGCTCCCTGCCATCGATGGCCAGTCGGGTCCGCCCCACCGCCAGCTCCCTGCTGGGACGGGTTCGTCGAGCGACACGATGGCACCACCGACGTCGCGCGGATGGAGGTGTCGCCCGCGGATGTCGGGGAGATTGCCGTCCCAGATGACGCGCACGTCGCGGGAGGCCAGATGTTCGAGCCGGGCATCGAGGTCGGGGGCGATCATCGCGACCTGCCGAAGACGGATCACGACCCGCTCCCCAGGAACTCGATGATGTCGACGAACGCCGTGCGATCCTGGATGAGGAACGTGTGGCCGCCGTCGAACACCCGAAGCGTTGCGTTCGGTAGGCGATCGGCGAGCAACACCGAGTTCTCCACGGATGCGATGCCGTCGTACTCGCCGGCGCACACAGCGTGGGCTGCTCGATCGAGGCCAACGCATCCACCACATCGTGTCCCGCCCGGGCTCGCAGCTGCCGGACGAGCCCGGCGAGCTGCTCAGGGTCGGGAACCGCGCGGGCGGATTCCGCCATCTGGTCGTAATACCCGCGGAGCCCCGGGATCGGCTCGTCGGCGTCGGGATCCCAGCGCCGATCGGTGAGATGCATCCGGGTGACGAATGCCTCGTCGGGTTCGAGGCGACCGAGTTCGTGCAGCGGGTACGACGCCGACACGCCGCCGGCGGAGGTGCAGCAGAGCACGAGCCGATCGATCAGCTCCGGATGTCGCTGGGCGAGGTTGAGGGCGACCATGCCACCGAAACTGACACCCATCACGTGGCAGTGTTCCCAACCCAGCGATCGAGCGAGTGCTGCGGCGTCGTCGGCGTAGTCGGCCATCGAGTAGTCGCCATCCGGCTTCGACGTCTGGCCGAGCCCACGCTGGTCGTACGACAGCGTCTCGAACGAACGGTTGACCGGGAGTATCGAGGCCGGCGAACGCCGTAGATCGTTGCCGGTGCCGCTGATGTACATCAGTGGTGGGCCCTCCCCGTGCACCTCGTAGTAGATGTCGATTCCGTTCACCGCGGTTGTGGGCACCTCCCCTTACTAGTCGGCCAGGGTGCGGGATCTACGCTCGACCCATGCCGCTGCACCATGTCGCCTACGCCACCCGAGACGTCGATGCCACGACGCATTTCTACGAAAATCTCATGGGATTCCCGCTCGTGCACACCGAGATCACCGCCCTCGGCGAGAGTTGGATCCGTCACGTCTTCTACGACATCGGCGCGAACGGCAGCGGTGAGGGTGGTGACGAGGCCGAGTGCATCGCGTTTTTCGAACTCCACGAGGTGGGTGAGCAGCCGGGCTGGACCACCGACGTGTCACACGGCGTCGGCCTCCCCTTCTGGGTCAACCACTG
>DASQFE010000571.1:0-2369 GCA_035633295.1 Ilumatobacteraceae bacterium
TCGACTTTGCGCAGGATTCCTGGGCCGCTCATCGGCCAAGTCTTGCAGCTGGATCTTGACCGTCGGCCGGGAGCGCAGGGGTGAGTGCCGCGCTCGGTATCGGCGCAGACTTCACGGTTGCGTCCCCAACCTGGCGATTGACTGCGGCGCCACGCAATCACCGTCGACTGGCGCTCGGGGGCCCAGAGCGGTGGCACGAGGAACTTTGTGGGATGGAAGCCACTGCATCGGTGAGACTTGGGCGGTGGCCACCAGTTACCCGAACTTCGAAGGAAAACACGGCGAGGACGCCTTCTTCAACCCAGATGACTTCGTTGCGTATCTGCGTCGGAACGGGGGCCTGGACGGCTACGAAGCACCACGTTCGATCATCATGTGTTACCAGCGAAAGCTGTTCGAGTTCATCGTGGCCGTGGAGAACGCGGAGCAGCCGAATCTGGCGGCCACGTATCGGGGCCTGGTGACGCTGCCGGACACCCAGGGTCAGGTTGCGGTGCTCGGCGACTTTGGCATAGGCGCACCCGTGGCCGCCGCTGTGCTTGAGGAGTTCATAGCGTTGGGCACTCGGCGGTTCTTCTCGATTGGAACGGCGGGCAGCCTGCAGCGTGATCTGCCGATCGGCCACACGGTGCTGTGCGACCGAGCGATTCGAGACGAAGGGGTGTCGCATCACTACATCCCTTCCGCCACGTACGCCGCGGCGGAGCCTGGCATCACTGCAGCATTCGAAGCGGAGCTGCAGTCCAAGCAGATCGAGTACCGACGTGGCTCGTCATGGACGATCGACACTCCGTACCGCGAGACGGTCGCCGAGGCTCGGCACTATCAGCAGCAGGGCGTGCTCTGTGTCGAGATGGAGGCGGCCGCACTGTTCGCAGTCGCCGAGTACCGCCAGGTTGCCGTCGGCGCTGCATTCGTGATGAGCGACTCGCTCGCAGATCTCGTGTGGGATCCACAGTTCCACTCTGACGAGACCGCCTCAGCCCTGCTCCGCCTGTACGAAGCGACTCGGGCCGTCGCAGCGGTGCCGTAGGGCCTGCCGGTGGCGCCGCCCTGGAACGACTCGATGGTGACTGCAACGTTGTCCTTCACAGCGGCGGGTGAGTGCGACGATGGTGAGGCTCATGCTCGTTCGATCAGCTCATCCATCTGACGCCGACGGCTGCGTCGACGTGCTCGCGCTACTGCCCGAGTACTTCACTGCGTCAACTCACGACGAAGTTCGGCGCGGCATCAGTGATCACATGGCGCTGGTCGCCGACGTCGACGGGACCGTCGTGGGGTTCATACTCATCGACCGTCGCCATCGTCGATCAGCGGAAGTCTCGTTCATTGCCGTTCATCCCGCATACCGGAATCAGGGCATCGGCTCACTCGTGCTCTCGGCCGCACTGGAGGGGCTTCGAGCCGACGGCGTAGTGCTCGTCGAGACAAAGACTCTTGATTCCTCAGCGGGCTACGAGCCGTACATCTCGACTCGGGCATTCTGGGAAGGCCGAGGATTCGTTCAGATCGACTGCATAGACCCGCTACCTGGCTGGGACCATGGCAACCCTTCGGCGATCTACGTCCGAGCCCTCGCAAGCACGTGACCCAGCGAATTCCGAACTCGATCCCGCATGGGTCGCGCAGCATTGCGGCGTAAGCAAGCGCACCGATGTTCACGTTCGGATTACTGCGTCTTCGGTCGAGCAAGGGCGATGCGAGACTCCGGTGATGACGGAGGATGCGGATGGCGCGCGGCTCGAGGGCGGCTCGCAAACAGAGGTCCGGCGGCTTGGAGATGTGGTCATCAGGAAGCGTGGACCGCAGAGCGAGACAGTCATCCGCCTGCTTCATCATCTCCGAGATCGCGGCTTCGAGGCAGCGCCGCGCCCGATCGGTGACGGCTTCACCCCCGGTGGCGACGAGCAGTTGACCTACATCGAGGGCAGCAGCCCTCAACCACTGGCGTGGAACGACGAGGCCGCATGGCGCATCGGCCGTCTCGTCCGCGAACTCCACAACGCCACATCGGACTTCTACCCCGGGCCCGCGCCGCCATGGCGCCCCTGGTTTGCACGATCCCTTCCCGGGAGCAGTCCGGTGATTGGACACGGTGATCTTGGACCGTGGAACATCCTTGCTCGTGCGTCGCTGCCGGTGGCGTTCATCGACTGGGACAACGCTGGACCAGTGGATGCGGTGTGGGAACTCGCCCAGGTCGCCTGGCTCAACGCTCAACTCCACGACGACGACGTCGCGGAACTCAACGCGCTGCCCGACACCGCGACGCGCCTCGCGCAGTGCGCCGCGATCCTCGACGGCTACGAGCTGCCCTCAGATCACCGAGTCGGCTTTGTGGACAAGATGATCGAGTTCGCCCTTCG
>DASQFE010000572.1:0-2222 GCA_035633295.1 Ilumatobacteraceae bacterium
GGGAGGTTCGGTGCGATCGCCCGGATCTCGGCGAGCTCCTGCGGATAGGTGGCGCCGACCACGAGGCCACAATCGCCACGTGTCGCCCAGTCATTCGCCACCATCTCGGCGACGTGGGCGTAGACGGGTCGGCCGTCGGCGACGAGCGCCTGGATGGCGTCGCCACCCGGATTACTGGTGCGGCACAGCGCAATCACGCCACCACCGTGCTCGAAGTAGGGCGCCACCGAGTCGGTGCCGAGGTACGGATTCACCGTGACCGCATGCGCGCCGTACCGCCCGAACGCCTCGCGGGCATAGTGCTCGGCGGTGGAGCCGATGTCGCCGCGCTTGGCGTCGAGGATCAGCGTCACGTCGGGGTATGTCTCGCGGACATACCGGCAGATGCGTTCCAGCGCCTGCTCCTCGCCTTGGCTCGAGAAGTAGGCGATCTGCGGCTTGAACGCACAGACGAGGTCGGCGGTGGCATCGATGATCGCCCGGCAGAAAGCCTCGGTGGCTCCGTGCACGCCGTCGAGTGGAAATGGCATGCGGGCCGGGTCGGGATCGAGACCGACACACAGCATCGATGTGGACGCTGTCCACGATCGTTCGAGTTGACGCAGGAACGTCACCGGGTCATTCTTCGACGGTGATCGCCGCAGTCGGGCACAGGTCGGCGGCTTCGTTCACCTTCTGGGCCAGTTCAGGGCCGGGGTTCTCCTGCAGGATGTAGAGATAGCCGTCGCTGCGCACCTCGAACACCTCGGGGCACACCTGCATGCAGGCCCCGGTGGATGCGCACACGTCGAAGTCGACGCTCACCTTCATGTTGTTCCCCTTGTCGTGGTCAGGTCGTGGTCGGGTTGTTGTCAGGTCTTCGACTGACGGTAGCCGTCAGCCAGCGCGGCGGCGGCAGTCGCATACCAGCGATCCGGATTCGTACGTTCGTAGAAGCGTCCGCCCGGCACGTGGAAGATGCCCGACGACACCTTGACCTTCACGGGGAATCCCTCTGGAGCGGCGGCGGCGCCGCTGGTGGCGATCACCCAACGCTCGGGCGCAACGAACGGGGGCCATTGCGCCGGTTCGGCCGGCATCGCCATCTCGTTGCGTTGCTTCCACCATGCGAACACCGCAGCACCGGCGAGGGCCAGCACGGTCGCAAGCGCAGCTCTGCGCAGGGCCGTCGCCGTCGTAGGCATGGCGGAGACTGTAGTGCGAACTGTTGCTCAGGGGGTGACTGACCCCATGAGCAACGGTCAGCGTTGGTGGCGTTCGAAGGCGCTGAGGACGGCGCGTAGCGAGGCCGTCGTGATGTTGGGATCGGTTCCGAGGCCCCACTTGACGGTGTTGGCGCTGTTCACGGTTTCGACGTAGGCGACCGCCTGCGCGTTGGCACCCTTGCCGATTGCATGCTCCGCGTAGTCGAGGACGTCGAACGAACCGCCGACCCGGTCGCCGAACTCGACGACCAGAGCGGCCACGAACGCCTCCACGGGCCCATCGCCTTCTCCATGAATGGAGTGAGCTTCACCATCGACCTCGAGCTGGGCCTGGATCGTGGTGCGCCCGCCCTCGTCGTCGGTGCGCGTGTGGAGTTCGTGGCTGCGCAGACGGAACCGGGACTCGGTCGGGACGTACTCGGCCTGGAAGGCATCCCACATCACGCCGGGGCTGATCTCGGTGCCGGAGTCCTCGGTGATGTGCTGAATGGTCCGCGAAAACTCGATCTGGAGCCGACGCGGCAGATCGAAGCCGTGTTCGGTCTTCATCACGTATGCCACGCCGCCCTTGCCCGACTGGCTGTTGACCCGGATGACCGCCTCGTACGACCGGCCGACGTGGGCCGGATCGATCGGCAGGTAGGGAACGCCCCATTGCGAATACTCGCCGTCGCTGTCGCGCTGGGCGTCGAGGGCATCGAAGCCCTTCTTGATGGCATCTTGGTGGCTGCCCGAGAACGCCGTGTACACGAGGTCGCCGGCGTATGGGTGGCGAGGATGCACCGGCAGGCGATTGCAGTATTCGGCCGTTCGGCGCAGCCTGTCGATGTCGGTGATGTCCAGCTCCGGGTCGACGCCGTTCATGAACAGGTTCATCGCCAGATTGACGATGTCGACGTTGCCGGTGCGCTCACCGTTGCCGAACAGCGTGCCTTCGACCCGGTCGGCTCCCGCCATCACACCGAACTCGGCGGCGGCAACGGCGCAGCCACGGTCGTTGTGTGGATGCAGCGAGAT
>DASQFE010000573.1:0-3759 GCA_035633295.1 Ilumatobacteraceae bacterium
AACACACCGTCACGTAGTTCTTCGACGGCGCTGGCATCTCCCGAGTCGTCCCACGTGCGCTCGACGATTCGCTCGGTACGAACCCACCCCAACACCACCAGCATGCCAACAGCGCCGGCGACGGCCAGTGAGCGTCGTCGACCGCGCACCGCGAGCGTAAGCCCGGCGAGGCCCAGCGTCAGCGCAGCGGCCCACACACTGATCCTCATGACGTCGATGGACGTGGCGGACGTGGCGAATGGCTGCAACCCGAGGATCATCGGTTCGATGCCATTACTGGTCGACAACACGTCGCTGCGCAGTGCCCACAGCGCTCCCCCGGCGGCGACGATGGCGACCGCAGTGGCCGCAGCGATCACCGCCAGCCGTCGCAGCGCAATCGCACCGATCAGCGCAGCCAGCCCGACCATCAGTATGGGCTGGATGACCACATCGTTGTACCGGCCGTACACGAGCTGATCACTGCGCCAGCGGTTCGACATGAACACCATCGACAGCGCGACACATGCGCCGACGACGAGGAGCACGAGTCGGGCGTCGACGCATGTCGGCCCGACTCGCGACTCGGATCGAGGGTCGGGGCGCACCGCGGCGCGAACCAGGATGATCGATCCGTAGACCACCACGCCGAGGCTGGCAACCAGGAGGTACCAGGTCTGGCCCAACGCCGACACGAGGACCGGAACCCCACTGAGGAGTTGCTCTCTCACCCCGCCGATCGAGTTGCGGGTGCTGGGCTCATCCCAGAGGCGGTCGACGACGTACGCCGTGTAGACCGTGACCACGTAGATCCCAGCGGCGGCCGCTGCGATGCCCACACTGCCGTCGCGAACCGCCATCCGACGCCGAATCACAGCCAGCCCAATCACACCAACCGTGATCAACGTCAGTGGCAACATCCGGCTGTGTGCGCCGAACGCCGCGCTTGCGAGCAACGCCGTGAGCAGCCCGTTTGCAAGCGTGGGCGATTGCTGGAGACGAAGCAGGCTGAGCAGTGTGGCCAGAAAGAGCGGGGCGACGAGCGACTCGGAGAACACGAAGTCGGTCGAGAAGACCATGGCCGGGGCGAGGCACACCAGCACGGCGATCGCCGCACTCCACCATGGCGTCATCGGCGTGAGTCGGCGTGCCAGATACACCAGCAGGGCAGCGGCGATCCCTCCAAGGAGTGCATTGAGGGTGAGCGCGGCGTGGAACACCGTGGTCGGGTTGTCGGTGAACCAGTACACGGGCGCCAACAGCGTGCCGAACAACGGCCGCCAGACGCTGTGGTCGTCCATGTTCCAGCGAGTCCCACCGCCGATGAAACGAGCGATGGCCAATTGCGCGGGCTCGTCGGGCCAGATCGCATACTCGTCGCGGCCCCACGACGTCCATCGACGGGCAACAGCCACGATGACGGCGGCGGCGAGAGAGGCAAGCGCCCAGACGCGTCGATCGGTCATCGTGTGCGATTCATACCAGTTCCGGTAGTTCCAGCACTCGCGCCCACGAGCTACGAGGTGTCGAAGGCCGCAGTCAACCGGCTGACCACCTCGATCGCCCAGTCGAACACCTCACGCGGCGTGCGGTGCAATGCCATTGCGCTCGGCCTCGTCGACACTCCCATGGCCGTTGGCGGGATCGCAACAGCTCGCGGTGTACCGCTCGATGTCGTGCGCGATGAACGCAATGCCAGAGTCCCGCCGACGGGTGGCATGGGAACAGCTTGGGACGCTGCCCCTTGCCGAGTGGTCCGGCCAATGAGCCATCAACATGCTGCGGCCCGTGACCCGACACGATCCCCGATGACGCTCAGGATTCGTCTGTGTCCTTCATTCGAGAGGCGTTCAGGAACCGCCGCCGTGTTGATGATCACAGAGGCGTTCCTGGCCCGCCACGATCTGGCCGGCCCCGGCACCTTCGAGCGATGCAAACGGACCGCATTTGTGGGGCGTGATCCACACATGGATCATCGGCGCCGGCTTGTGCTTCACCAAGCCATTCGGGCAGGAGCCATCAGGGTTCGTCAGCCCGGCGACACGTGGCTGCTCTGGGTCGTTCGTGTAGCAGAGGTTGTCGTGGATGTGCCACTGCATCAGGGGCCCACCGATGTCGGGCGCATCTTCCAGGGCAACGTCGGTGGACAACATGTACATCGCGCTGACGAGCTTCTTCGAGCCGTCGGGTTGGGGCTCGAACACCAGGCTCTCGGGCTGGTCGGGGTCGAGGATCACGTCGTCGTTGATCCAGTCCCACTGGATGAAATGCTCGTGGCCGGTGCCGCCGTCGCCGATGCTGCGGAAGCCGAACGCCTCGGCGACCTTGTAGTCGCTCCACTGCGGGAGCCGGACCAGTGTGACTGCGATCAGATTTTCGGCGGCTGCCTGCTGCTGGGGTGTAACGCCGGGGGTGCCGCTGAGATCGATCGGCATGGTCGGGTCGTACGGTTTCGGCACCGCGGCCGTGGCACCCCCGGTTGTCGACGTATCGCCATGATCGTGGCCGGCGCTACACATGTCGACGCGTTGGTCCTCCGACACGGCTGCCGTCCCGGCGCCGATCCCCTCGAGCGCAGCGAAGACACCACAGGGATGCGGTTCGATCCAGACGTGCACCATCGGGCTCTCGCCGCCGGACCGGACGCCGTTCGCACAGTTGCCGTTCGCGTCGATGACCCCGACGACCTTGGCCTTGCCGTCGGCGCCGGTCGACCAACACAGGTTGTCGTGCTTGTGCCAGGTCATCAGCGGACCGGCCCAGTCGGTCAACGTGGGATCGTCGGCGGGTCGGGCGCTCGCGATGTACATCGCTCCCGCCAACGTGCGCTGGTCGCCGTTCACGGCGTACACGAGCGACTCGGGAGCGGTCGGGTCGAGGAGGACGTCGTCGCCGATGAGATCGGCCTTGATGTAGTGCTCGCTGCCGGTGCCGGCGTCGCCGATCGAGGTGTATCCCGCGGCGATCGCATCGGCCGGATCGGCGTACTTCGGCAACTCGCGCAGTGTGTCTTCGATCAAGGTAACGGCGCGGAGTTCCTGCTCAGCGCTGACCCCCTCGACACCCGAGACGTCGATCGGTTGAGTCGGATCCCAAGGCCGTGGCCAGGCCATGGCGGCGGGCGCTGCCGTTGCGCTGTGATCGTGGCTGCCGGCAGTCGCTCCCCCTGCCATCGCATCCGTGTGTGCGTCGGTGTCGTCGTGCGCATGCGGGATGGCTTCGTCGGTCACGCCGGATGCATCGGCAACGCCTGCCGCATCGACCGCGACCTCATCGCCGTGGCTGTGTGCTGCGCCTGCCGCCTCGGTTCCGTGATCGGCCTCGTCGTGAGAGTGGACGTGGGTGCCTGCGGCCATCATCGTCCACACCGAGAACGCGCCGATCAGTACGGCCGGCACCACGAGCCCCGTTCTACGGAGCCTGTCCGCCGGCAGCAGTGCACCCGCATTTGCGGCCACGATGGCGACCAGTCCGAGCAGCGCACAGGCCGTGTCGGCGAACTGGGGTGCCTCGGCGGTTTCGAGGCCGTCGATCCACGAGATCCCGATCATCCGCGTTGCCGCCCACCCGACGACTGCGGCCGCGTTGACCGCAACCACGCCCCACGCAGCGGCGCGCGTGGGGCGAATGAGTGCCCAGAGGCCGACACCCATCTGCAGGGCGGCAGTAACGATGAAGATCTGAGCGAGCTGGCGATGCTCCGCATGGATACCTGCAGCTGATGCATGGACCGCTCCCGCGGCGAGCGATGCCAGCCCGCCAAAGGCGATGACCGACATA
>DASQFE010000574.1:0-7941 GCA_035633295.1 Ilumatobacteraceae bacterium
GACGGTGTGCTCGCCGATGGCGTCGACGTCGACTTCTATCTTCCGCCCGGCAGTACCTCGACAAGTCGGATGATGCTGTATCAGTTCCACTTGCCGCGCACGGAGTTCACGGTCGTCAACGATCCGGTGACCGGCGCGACCTCGCCGTTTGTGTTCGCCCGGCTCCGCGACGATGGGCTCGACGAAGCCGGCGCGTCCCTCATTTGGCGCGACCCACGCGGTCGCTACGGTCTCTGGGAGCGGTGATCAGCGGTTCTCGCGAACGTTCTTGATGAACATCCGGGCGAGGATGAGCGTGGCGAGAGCGGTGCACACCCACACGATGAGCGTGGCGAATACCCACGTGTCGAGCCCGTTGATGGTCAGACCGTCGGAGACCAGCTCGGTGATCAACAGGGCCAGGAACGTCGTGATCAGTGAACTGGCGGCGGAGATGATCGAGAGGTGCTCGTCGCCGATCTTCTCGATGAACGGCTCGAGTACGGCAGTCAGCACGGTGAAGATGATGACGGCGATGATGAACGCGGCACCGTCCAGCTCCATGCCATCGAGCAGGGCCGCAGCGACGAGGAAGCCAATGACGGCGCCCAGCAGTGCGATAGCGATACGGATGAGCAGTCGAATCATGTGATCCTCATTTCGGAGTCATGGGTTGTTCATCAACATCATGACGCATTTCCGGCTCACCGTTGCGGACTGACGCACCGTGTCACGTCGGGTGACCCTGTCGGGTCCACCTGCCCCGGACCCTCACCGGAGTAGTCTGGGCGCTGATGGAACGCCTGTGCGGACGCCCCGGATGCTCCGATTTGGCATCGGTCGCCTACGGGATGCACGCCGAGGATCTGGTGTTCTGGCTCGATGTACTGCCAGACACCGATCCCGGCCTGAGCGGCGTGCTGTGTCGACGTCACGCCGACTCCATGGTGGTGCCCCGTGGATGGACGCTCGATGATCTGCGCGATCCCGATCTCCACCTGTTCCGACCGCCGAGCCCATCGGCGCGCATCCGACCCCAGCGAAGCGCCTCACCAAAGGTCAGCGACGCCACAGGGGAACAGCTCCGCCTCACCGACGATGTGCTGGATGCTCAGCCCAGTTCAGTGATCGTCGCGCCGGCGCGAGCCGGCAACGAACCTCTGAGCGTCGACGGCGATCCCGGTGCGTGGACGCCGAACTTCGATGAGGCCGACGACCTCGGCGGCCTGTTGTCGGCGCAGAGCCCCTTGCTCGCACGAGCGTTTCGGACGGCGGATCGACCCGACCCATGATCGGGTGGGTGGGTTGCTCGCCTTCGGCGTGCGGACCGAGATGAAGATCGAGCGAACCGTGTTGCTGCGGGCTTCACCGAGCGACGTCTTCGAACTGGTGGACGATCTCGGTCGGTATCCGCAGTGGATGGACCTCGTACACGATGTGTCACACGTGCCCGCCACCGACGCCGGCGATCGTTGTTGGGATGTCGAGCTGCGTGCACAGGTAGGACCGCTGGCGCGATCCAAACGGTTGCGAATGAGGCGTACGATCCACGAGCCGACCCACCGGGTGGTCTTCGAGCGTTCGGAGATCGACGGGAAACGACACTCGCCATGGGTGCTCGAATCGACGCTCACCGATCGGGCCCAGGGTGAGATCGAGTTGACCATGACGCTCACCTACGGTGGCGGTCTCTGGACAGGGGCAGTCCTCGAGCGGGTGCTTGACGACCACGTCGACCGCGGGGCTCGTTCGCTGGCCGCCCTGCTCGACCCCGCAGCCGCCGGAGACCCCTGAGACCCCTGAGACCCCTGAGACCACGCGTCGCACCCGATTGCCGATCCGTTCAAGTGGGTCGTGTCGTGGGCCGATGGATGTTTGTCGGTGAAATCGCCGGCGCACGCTACGTCGACGGGCTGCCCGTCAGCATCCCGCGATGTCAAGTAGAATGATGAATCGTATGTCCCTCTCTTCGACGGCCTCGTCGGCCTGTACCGACGCGCCGAAGCGTCGAGGAGACCATCGCACATCTGACCGCCGATTGGGTCGGCTGATCGTCGCAGCAGCCGTCGCGCTGGTTGTGTCGATCGCTGCCGCCCCGCTCGTCGGTGACCCGCCTGCGTCCGCACAGACCAGTGACGAAGCCGCCAAACAGGCCGCGCGCGAGATCCAAGCGGCCCGCGACAGCGCCAACGCAGCGGCAGCAGCGTTCCTCGAGGCACAATCCGACCTCGAAGTGTTGCAGGATCAGGCGAAGGGCCTGGAAGGCGAAGAGACGGTCCTGCGCGAGCGCGTCGACCGTCTCCGACGCGACGTCGAATCGGTGGCGGTGGCGCGGTTCGCCACCAGCGGATCAAAGGGAATTCCCCTGCTGACCGGCCTGCAGGCGCCCAAGGACCAGGTACAGGCCGACGTCCTGGTCGATGTTGTCACCGACGCGGGCAGCAGTTCACTCGACGAGTTCGAGCTCGCCCAGAAGCAGCTCGCCGTCAAGCAGAGCGAGCTCGATGAGCGTCGCCAGGCTGTCGAGGATCAGCAGGATGTGTTCGCCCAGCTCCAAGCCGATGCCACTGCCGAGGTCAAGCGACTTCGGGAGATCGAAGACCAGCGACTGACCGATGAAGCGGTGGTGCGTGCGCTCGCGGCTCAGCAGCAGGCGTCGCTCTCGAAGTGGGTCGAGGCGGAGCTCCGCAAGAACGAGGCGGCCGCACGCGCCCGGCCCAATCCCGGCGTGGTCGCCGCACAGGCGGCGCAATCGGCGATCGATGCCGCAGCGGCCGCCGCCGATCCCACCGCCGCCGACGGTGACCTCCCGATCGCGGGGGTGCCGGTCGTGACGGTGGCGCCGAACACGGGCCCATCCGGCGGTATCAGTGGAGGGCGAACCGGCGCCGGCGGAGCCGGGAGCATCCCGATCGGCGTGCTCAACGGTGAGGTCTACATCGATTCGATCATTTGCCCGATGCCCGGATCGGCCTACGGCGACAGCTGGGGCGCCCCCAGATCAGGAGGTCGACGTCACGAAGGTGTCGACATGCTTGCTCCGACGGGTACGCCGATCTACGCAGTCGCCAGCGGCACGGTCAACTTCAATCAGAACCGTCTCGGCGGCAACGCCGCATCGCTGGCGGGCGACAACGGCAACCGGTACTACTACGCACACCTCTCGCGGTACGAAGGCGCCGGCCGTCGCGTCAATCAAGGCGACATCATCGGCTACAACGGCGACACCGGCAACGCCACCGGTGTTCCGCACCTTCACTTCGAGATCCACCCCGGCGGCGGTCTTGCGGTCAATCCGACTCCGTCCGTGCGCGTCGCCGGCTGCTGAGAACGGCCGCGTGACTCCGGGCGGTGACGTCCGGGTTCGGGCACCGGGGCTCTGATCTGCGAATCTCGGTCGATGGAGAGTTCGGCAGCGGGGACGGAGTTGTCGACGATGCTGTCGCAGCTCCTCGATGACGCCGAAATCCGCGAGCTGCATCGGCTGTCAGGCGGCGCCTCACGAGAGACGTGGCGATTCGAAGCCGACGGACGGCCGCTGATCCTGCAGCGTCAGCGAGCGGGCGATGAACGCGACATGCTGATCGAAGCCGGAGTGGTCAGAGCGGCCGGTCGTGGCGGTGCTCCCGTGCCGGAACTCCTCGAGGCACGACGCCGCGACGACGGCATGGCCTTCATGGTGCTGGAGGCAATCGACGGCGAGACCATCGCCCGCAAGATTCTGCGCGACGACGAATTCGCTGCGGCACGCCCGCGTCTGGCGGCCGATTTTGGTGCCGCGTTGGCGCGTATCCACTCACTCGACGTCGACACCATCGCCGGCCTTCAGCACACCGACCAGGTCGAGTACTACACCGGCGTGCTCGATGGACTCGGACAACCCCATCCGGTGCTCGAGCTGGTGCGCAGCTGGCTGATCGACACCCGACCGGCGTCGGGTCTCACGAGCCTCGTGCACGGCGATTTCCGGCTCGGCAACATGATCGTTGGGCCCGAGGGACTGCGGGCGGTCATCGACTGGGAACTTGCCCACCTCGGTGATCCAATGGAGGATCTCGGGTGGCTGTGCGTGAAGGCGTGGCGTTTCGGGGCGACGCCGCCCGTGGCAGGGCTCGGTGAGTACGACGACCTGTTCGCCTCGTACGAGGCATCGGGTGGATCGCCGATCGACCCGGCGGTGGTGCACTGGTGGGAGGTCCTCGGCACCTGGAAGTGGGCGATCATGTGCATCGTGCAGGCGAGCGTGCATCTCACGGGTGCGGCGCGTAGCCATGAGTTGGCGGCCATTGGACGGCGCGTGTGCGAGAACGAGTACGACCTCCTGGTCATGCTGGAGACGGTGATGACATGACCGCCCCACACGATGCCCCGACCGCGATGGAACTGCTCGAATCCGTACGGGAGTGGATCGACCGTGAGGTGATTCCGTCGACCGACGGCCGGTTGAGATTCCACGCGAGGGTGGCGTCGAATGTGCTCGGGATGGTCGAGCGAGAGATCGACCTCGGTTCCGCACAGCGGTTGGCACATGAAGCGCGGCTCGCGCAGCTCGGCGTGGCGAGCGATGCCGAGTTGGCCGCAGCCATCCGCCGACACGAGTTCGACGATCGCGCCGACGAGCTCCGGTCGCTCCTGACTGAAGCAGTCCTCGACAAGCTCGCCGTCGCCAATCCCCGCTACATCAGCGGCGCCGGGTGAGCACAACAGGTTGGCCTGCGGCGAGTTGGCCACAGGCGGCATCGATGTCGGTGCCGCGATTGCGACGGACCGTGGCGTTGGCGCCGAGTTGTTCGAGCAGGTCACGGAACTCCTGGACCCGCCGTGCCGATGAGCCGGTCGTGGGGTAGCCGGGCGTCGGGTTGAGTGGAATGAGGTTGACGTGACCGTGGGGGCTGAGTCGGCGGCACAGTGCAGCGAGTTCGCGTGCGTCGCTGTCTCGGTCGTTGACTCCCTCGATCATCGCCCACTCGAAGCTGACCCGACGGTGCTTGACCTGGAGGTAGTCGTCGCAAGCGGCCATCAGCTCCTCGATCGGATACCGCCGGTTGATCGGCACCAGCTCGTCGCGCAGGCTGTCGTTCGCAGCGTGCAGCGATACCGCAAGGTTGACCGGCAGGGACCGATCCTTCAGTGAGCGGATTCCGGGGATGACACCGACCGTCGAGATCGTGATGTGTCGCGCCGACAGCCCGAGATCGCCGTGAAAGCGCTCGGTCGCCGCCCACACGGCGTCCAGGTTGGCCATCGGCTCACCCATGCCCATGAACACGATGTTGCTGACCCGACGCTCGAGCTGCTGTGCACGCTGTGAGGCACGCACCACCTGCTCGACGATCTCGCCGACCGTGAGGTGGCGAGTGAAGCCGGCCTGCCCGGTCGCGCAGAATCCGCACCCCATGGCGCAGCCGGCTTGGCTGCTCACGCACACGGTCGCCCGGTCGGAGTAGAGCATCAGTACCGTCTCGACGCGGCTACCGCCGTCGAGTTCCCAGAGGAACTTCACCGTGTCGCCCCGGTCGCTCACCGACTCGGTGACGGGCGTGAGCGCCAGCGGAAGTTCGGCGTCGAGGCGGGAGCGGAGCGCCTTGGGGAGATTGGTGATGTCGGCCGGATCGGCGAGCTGCGTGTAGAGCCCAGCCCACAGTTGGTCGAGGCGGTAACGCGGTTCGCCGTCGAGGACGTTCGCGATCTCGTCACGGGTGAGGTCGTAGCGGGTGGGGTTCGGGCGGCTGCTCACCGGTTGTCGTCGGTCCGTTCCGCAAGCTGCACATAGTCGTCGATACGGGAGCGGACCACGTCGAGGCTGGCGGTCCAGAACGCTTCATCGGTGACGTCGAGCCCGAACGCCATCCCCAACTCCTCGGCGGTGTCCATCCCGGCACGCGACAGCAGGTCGTCGTAGCCGGAGCGAAACCGTTCGGGGTCGGCTTGATAGCGGGCGAACAATCCGAGACCGAAGAGGAGCCCATAGGTGTAGGGCCAGTTGTAGAAGTGTGAGCCGTAGTAGTGCGGCTTGAGCAACCACATGTACGGGTGGGCGGTGCGCTGGTCGAGCCCGTCGCCGTACGCCACTCCCTGCGCATCGGTCATCAACTCGCACAGCTCGGCGGTGCTCAACGTGCGGCGCTTTCGGCGAGCGAATACTTCGGTCTCGAACAGGAAACGGGAGTGGATGTCGACGATCACCTGGTTGGTGCCCACCAGGTCGACATCGAGTTGGGCGAGCCGTTCGGTACCCGACATCCGCGCCAAGCCGGCCTCGACGACGAGTGTCTCGCAGAAGATGCTTGCCGTCTCTGCGAGCGCCATCGGGAGTTGTCGCTGGAGCGGCGTACGCCCGGCGAGCGTGGTGTTGTGATAAGCGTGGCCAAGCTCGTGCGCGGTCGTCTGGGTGGAGTCGGCCGAACCCGACCAGTTGAGCAGTACCAGCGAACGGTCGTCGACGAACGAGGCGCAGAATGCTCCACCACTCTTGCCGGGCCGCGGGGCAGCGTCGATCCACTGCTCGTCGAGGGCGCGGTCGACCAGCCCGCCGAGGGTGTCGCTGTAGTCGAAGAAGGCCGACCGGACGACGTCGACGCCGTCATCCCACGACACCTCGGCGCTGGCGTTGGGCAACGGCGCCACGAGGTCCCACCACGGCAAGCCGGCGGCCGGGTCGTGGCCGTGCATGCCCGCCTTCGTGCGCATCCACCGGCGCAGGTCGGGGAGTGCAGCGCTCACCGCGGCCTGCATCGCATCGAACGTCGAACGGCTCGTGCTGTTGGCGAACAACGATGCATCGAGCGGCGATGCCCACCGGCGGCGCCGGTTGAGAGCGTTGGCTTCACCCTTGATGGCATTCATCGCCGCGGCCACCGGCACCTCGATGGTCGGCCAGGCCCGGAGTTCGGCGTCGTATCCGGCTCTTCGGACCACCGGGTCGGGATCGGTGGCGAGCCCGCGGACGGCAGGCATCGGCAGGGTCTCGGTACCGGTGGGTAGTTCGACGTCGGCGGTGAGCTGCGATGTGACGTCGTTGTGCAGGCGCGCCCACGCGCCCGAACCGGTGACGGACAGTTCCGAGGCGAGGTGCTCCTCCGATTCGGTCATCTGATGATCGGCCCGCGCAGCCAGGCGCAACAACGGTCCGTAGTGGTCGGCGACCGTGGTGCTGACGACAGCCAGCTCATCAACACCGAGCGAGGCGACCCAGTCGGCGAGCCGCGCGGTCAGCGGGCGCAACGTCGCATCGATCTGCCGAGTCTCCCCGAGCGCCGACTGCGCCGGGGCGTCTCGTGAATCGGTCGCCACAATCGCGTACGTGTACACCCGCAGAATCGCGAGCTCGGCACTCACCCGGTTCAGTTCGTCGATCGCTTGATCGGCAGCGACGCCATCGGCGCTGTCGGGCATTCGCGGCGTTTGGGCGCGGATGTCGAGATGGTCGAACAGTGCGACCAGGCGGTCGACGTCGGCGGCCGAGCGCTCCATCGCGTCGGTGAACGATCTGGCATCGAGCGAGGCGTGGACGTCGGCGACGCTCCAGCGCGGAAGCGCCTCGTCTGTCACGGTGTCGGGGGCGTTGGCGGCCGGGGTGTCGATGGTGGTCACGATGCACCTTTCGGAGCAGCCGGTGCCACGTCGGCGACGAACGCGGCGTTGGTGAAGTGGATCCGGAACCCGAGACGTTCGTAGAGCGAGACCGCCGCGGTGTTGTCGGCGTCGACATAGAGCATCGCGGTCGTGATACCACGATCCGAGAGGTGCTCGAGGCCGGCGAGTGTGAGTTGCCTGCCGAGGCCCCTGCCGTGGAAGTCGGGGTCGACTGCGATCACGTAGATCTCACCGACCATCTCGTCGCCTGGTGCCGTCGGCTCGTGGACCTTGGTCCAGCAAAACGCCGCCATCCGTCCATCGATGTCGTGCACGCGGAACCCCTCCGGGTCGAACCAGGCTTCCTGCTGGCGTTGACAGAACGTC
>DASQFE010000575.1:0-2468 GCA_035633295.1 Ilumatobacteraceae bacterium
AAGGCGACCACGCCGTGACGCACCGCCAATCCCGGCACGAGCGACGCCGTGAGCAGACCCTGCGCCCCGATCCACAGCAGCCACATACTGGCGAGCGATAACAGCTCGGCATCGTTCAGCGACGCCACCGCCGAGCGGATCTCGGCGACGTAGAGGTCATCGAACGTCCGCACCAGGATCCAGAACGACAGCGCGAGCGCACCGACGACGAAGACGATCCGGAGAACGATCTTGGCGATGCTGCGCTTGGGCGTTTCGGGCAGCGAATCGCTGTCGGGAGGTGCTCCGGCGTCGGCGTCAGTCATGGCTGTCACCGATACTGGTGCGCACGAGCGCGGCGACCTGTGATCGTGCCTCGAAGACGGGGCCGAGGAGCCCGGCCCGATCGCGCACGCGGACCATGCCGACGAGTACCCGGAACTGTCGAAGCAGTGGCGACCAGACGATCAGGGCGATCAGCCCGCCGATCGCGACGGCGACGGCGTATGCCACCGCTGCCCACCCGTCGCCGAGCCATGCCCCGGCGAGAGCCCACGTGAGGAGCACGGCGCCGAACCCGAGCAGCAGCCGGACGGTGCCCTTGGTGGCGGTCGATCGCACGAGTCCGGTCCCGATCGTGATGATGAGGATCGCCGGCAGGTGGATCAACGTCGCCGCGACGACGATCGATCCGCCGAAGAGCAACGCCAACACCGAGACCGCCACCCGAACGGGCGAGACGCGTTCCGGACGGAGTTGATCGTCGGTGACACCGATCAGCTGCATACGTGTCGCGAAGGTTCGATACGCGTCGACGATCACATGTCGCCCCTCGGCGGGCGCGGTCGCCAACCGGCGGGCGACGATCTCGGTGTCGGCGAATGACGGGTGGCGATCGTCCGATTGCTGGATTCGGGCCGCAGCGCGAAGCACCTCGCGCTCTTCGACATCGGCGAAGCCCGGCGACACCGCTTGCAGTGATGTCGTGATCTGTGCGGTCAACGCATGAGCGTCGTCGTGGTGCGGCTCACCGTCGGCTCCAAGTCCGCGTCCGACGAAGTCGGCGACCGGGATCGGCTCACCGAACATCACGGCCACGCGGCTGCGTGTGTCGACCTTGCTCTCGTACGCCATGCCGATCGGAACGATCACCACGTCGGGAGCCGTCGGGAGGGCACCGAGCGCGATCCGCGACGCGCCCGACTTGACCCGATCGAGGCCGGCGCGGTCGCCCGTGGTCCCCTCGGGAAAGATCGCGATGGTCGCACCCTGCGCCAACTGCCGGTGGCACGCTTCGAACACTGACGCGTTGTTGCTCACTCGGTCGCCGTCGGCGCTGCGATAGACGGGCAGCACCCCGGCCAGACCGAGGAAGGGTCGAGCGATCACCACGTTCCACAGAGCCGCCTTGGCGAGGAATCGCGGCAGACGTCCGAGTACCGCAGCCACCACCACCGGGTCGACGAAGCCGTTGCCATGGTTCGCCACCACGAGCACCGGTCGGTCGGACGGGAACCGGTCACGCCAGGCAACATCGACGGAACGGTGAAACCCGAGCACGAGCCCACTGGCGAGCACTCCGATGGTTCGATCGGTGAACCGCCGGAACATCCGCGGCGCGTGATCCGGGTCCGCGGCGGCGTAGGCGCTGTCGACCCACGCGAGCGCGAGGACGGCCGTGAGTACATGCCAGAGCGCGTGCGGCTGAAACAGCGAATCGGTGTTGCACAGTGGACTGTCGGGCGAACCGAATGCCCACATCGCGATGGCAACGATGCCGAGCACGAGCACCGGCGGCGACCACACGCCGGCAAGGCCCCGACGTCGTGCTGTCACCGATGCGGCAACGATCACCACGACGGCCACCGCAACCGTGGCGTTCGTGGCACCCGGAGCCACGGCCCACAGCACACTCGCCGTCACCAACCCCGCGACGACGCCGACGATCGAGCCGCGGTTGGTTGCCCCGACGAGGCGACCCGCATGCCAACCGGCGATGAACCCGAGCGCCCCGATCAGTGCCACGTCGTGGACGAACTGCGACAGGTCGCCGGCCGATCCGTGGAACAGCACGCTGCCGACGCCCTCGGCGACGACGACCGCAGCCAGTGCGTACACAGCAGGTGGCAGCCGACGGCGGGTGACCTGCACCGCCAGCACGACGCCGGCCACGACGTAGGCGATCGAACTCCATGCGTTCACGTCCTGTTCGAGGAACCAGTCGTCGCGGATCTCGCAGTCGGCGGTGCCCGACATCGAAGGTCGGCTCAGATCGGCGTCGGCGAGCTGACGCCCGTCGACCACGCCGCGCGCAGCGTGTCACGCCGCCGCTCGACATCGAGGAACTGCGCGATCATGCCGCCGACCGCCAGCACCAGGTAGATCGCATACCACCACCAATCGTCGGCGAGCGCCGTCGTCGTCTGCGCCGAATCGAAGTCGCCGACGTCGGTGACGCCGAAGACGAGCATGAGTCCCGCCACGATGCC
>DASQFE010000576.1:0-5708 GCA_035633295.1 Ilumatobacteraceae bacterium
CGCCGGGGCGGCGGTGCATCGCAAAATCGGCGAACTGTCACGAGCGGCCGAGATCTCCTCGACCATGCCGATCATCGAACGTCGCCGCGCTCACGCCCGCATCAGGGCGGAGATGACCCGTCTCGAACTCGTCCTGGTCGACACCGTGTTGCCGTCCGGACAGTTACCGCCCGGACAGTTTCCGCCCGGACAACAGGCCTGACAAACGGTTCACCGGCGTCGAGTCAGAACGGGCGGTCGTTGGTCCGCTTCTTCGGCGGCGCCTTGAACGGTGCCTCGATCAGCGTTTCGAACTGCGTGTCGTCGGGCTGCTTCGGATCGTTCAGATTTTGCAGGTACTTCTTGATGGCGGCGCGCGCCGGCGGCACGTGCGCACCCTTGAGACCGACCGAGCGGCTCATCGCATCCTTGGCCTTGGCGACGCGCTCCTTGCGAGTGGCCTTCTCCTCATCGGAGTAGTTCTTCTGGACCTTGTTGTCGCGTGCCTGCTGCTCGGCGAGTCGGCGGGCTTCTGATTCCTGGAGCGGTGTGAGTTTGGCCTGCGGAGCCATGTTCGTGATCCTTTGTCTCGGGAGGCCTCGCAGGGTAACCCGTCGGGCTCCGAATGAAGCGCACGCAACCTGAATGACTAGCGTCGCCGTCGCACATTCATTCGTTCTCCAGAAGGAGCGCTCCCATGCGCGAAGCAGTCTTCGTTTCCTATGCCCGTACCGGTCTCGCCAAGTCGGGACGGGGCGGATTCAACATCACCCCCGCCATGTCGACGGCTGATCATGCCATCAGCAGCGCGGTCGCGAAGTCGGGAGTCGAGCCCGAAGCTGTCGAAGACGTCGCCCTCGGCAACGGTGCACACGGAGCGGGCAACCTCGGACGCCTCGCGGGTCTGCTCGCCGGCCTGCCGATCACCACGGGCGGCAACACCATCCAGCGCCACTGCTCGTCGGGCCTCAACTCCATCGCCGTCGCTGCCAACTACATCAAGGTCGACGGCGCCGATTGCGTGGTCGCCGGCGGCGTCGAGTCGATCTCGCTCACGAGCGGCGGTATGGGTGGATCGGTCAACATGGATCCGAAGCTCGAGGAAATGTACCCGGCCGTCTACATGGCGATGATCGAAACGGCCGACATCGTGGCGCAGCGTTACAACGTGTCGCGCGAGTATCAGGACGAGTATTCCTACACCTCACAGATGCGCATGGCCGCCGCCCAGGAGAACGGCCTGTTCGACGACGAGATCGTCCCCATGGCCACGAAGATGAAGTTGGTCGATCGCGAGACGAAGGAGGAGTCGATCGTCGACTACGTGGTCGACGGCGACGAGTGCAACCGGCCGACCACCACCCTCGAAGGCCTGGCGAAGCTGGCACCAGTGCGCGGTGAGGGCAACTTCGTCACTGCAGGCAACGCCAGCCAGCTGTCCGACGGCGCCGCCGCGGTGGTGCTGATGTCCGACGAAGAGGCCTCGCGCCGCAACATCGAGCCCTTGGGCGCATTCAAGGGCTGGGCCGTTGCCGGTTGCCAGCCCGACGAGATGGGCATCGGCCCGATCTACGCCGTGCCGAAGCTGCTCGAGCGTCACGGCCTGACCGTCGACGACATCGACCTGTGGGAGCTGAACGAGGCGTTCGCCAGCCAGTGTCTGTACTCACGTGACACGCTCGGCATCGACCCTGAGAAGTACAACGTCAACGGCGGCTCGATCGCCATCGGCCACCCCTTCGGCATGACCGGCACCCGGTGCGCCGGCCACATCCTCCAGGAGGGCAAGCGTCGCGGCGCCAGGTGGGGCGTTGTCACGATGTGCATCGGTGGCGGCCAGGGCGCCGCCGGCCTCATCGAGATCTACTGATCCATCAGCAGTGACATGCTGCTGAACCCGCATTACGGCGCCGACCCGGTACTCGTGCTCGAGGGTGACCCGAGGGCGATCCTCGTTCCGACCGTCCGTCAACGTCAGCGACTCGCCGCCACCGTCGCCGGTTTCACCGATGGGGAGTGGACGCACCCGAGCCGCTGCGACGGATGGTCGAGTCGTGACGTCATCGTGCATCTCGACGGCACCAACTTCTTCTGGACCCAGTCGATCGCCGCCGGGCTTCGCGGCGACCCGACCCGCTTCCTGGCGACCTTCGATCCGGTCACCTCACCCGCCCAGTCCGTCGCGCAGTCGCAGGGTCTGCCCGCGTCGGAGGTGCGTGACCGCTTCGTCGAGTCGACCAACACGCTCGTTGCACTGCTGGAGTCGCTCGGGGCCGACGACTGGACGCTGCTCGCCGAGGCTCCGCCGGGACACGTCGGCATCAGCGCGGTCGCCCATCACGCCCTGTGGGATGCGTGGATACACGAGCGCGACATCCTGCTCCCGCTCGCCGCCGACCCCATCGTCGAGGTCGACGAGGTGACTGCGTGTCTGCGCTATGCGGCGGCCCTCGGGCCGCTCCTGGCGCGGAGCAATGGCATCGAGCACCGTGGTCGGTTGGCGCTCCACGCAACCGATCCCGATGCCGACGTACTCGTCGAGATCGGTGACCACGTTGTGGTGACCGACGTGGTGGTGACCGACGAAGCCGTCGACGCCGACTTGGTCCTGTCAGGCCCTGCGGCCGACATGGTCGACATGCTCAGCATCAGACGGCCGGTTGATCAGGTCATCCCGTCCGAGGTCGCTTGGATGCTGGAAGGGTTGTCAACGGTGTTCGACAACCCCTGAGGTGGATCCGGTTCGACGCTGCGGGCCGCAGCCTCCGATGCTGCACGGTGCCAGGGAACCATTCCGTCAACCTCGATGTCGAGTGCGATGCTGAGCGCGATCCGTACCGCCACCAGGATGCCGAGCACCGTCACGCTCTCGAGGCTCGGATCGACCGTGATCGTCTTGATCACGTCGGCAGCGACAAGCACCTCGAGGCCGAGGATGAGCGAACGGCCGAAGCCTCGCCTGACGTCGGCGAAGAAGCGGTCGAAGTGGCCGAAGTCCCTGATGCCACTGACGAGTGCGATGACGCCACCGACAATGATGATTGCCACGCCCACCGCCTCGAAGGCGAGGACGACGTTCTCCATGGTTCCCTCAAACGTCACGCGTCCTCGATCCGTTCGAATGCCATGGGCAGCCTCCTCGTCCGCAACGTACCACCGGGCCATGGCGCACTCCTGAGCATCACCCGATCTGGTTGACGTCGGCGCCGTTGAGTTTGGCGTACGTTTGTCCTCTCGACGTCGGGGGGACAGATGAACCAGAGACAAACGACGGAGCCTGTTCACCGATTTCCGGTGATGCAGGGGATCCTCCCGTGGAATCGCGAGGGGATCCCGACCGACGTCATTGCCGGCGTCACGCTCGCCACGCTCGCGATTCCGGAAGTGATGGGGTACACGTCGATCGCCGGGATGCCGGTGATCACCGGTCTGTACACCATCCTGATTCCGCTCCTGCTGTTCGCTCTGCTCGGTTCGTCGCGGCACCTCGTCGTCGGTGCCGACTCCGCAACGGCGGCCATCTTGGCGGCTGGACTGGCGGGTCTGGCCACCGCGCAGTCCGACCAGTATGTGGCGCTCGCCGGAATGGTCGCGCTCATGGCCGCAGCGCTGCTGGTGATCGCCCGGCTCGTCGGCCTCGGGTTCCTCGCCGACTTCATGTCGCGAACGGTGCTCATCGGGTTCATGACCGGTGTCGGCATCCAGGTCGCGTGCGGCCAGGTCGGTGGTATGTTGGGGCTCCCGAAAGGCAGCGGCGTCACGATCAACGGACGAACGTTCGACAACACCCTCGCCAAGCTCTGGAGCACACTCGAGAACATCGCCGACACCAGCTGGACCACAGTGGCGGTCTCGGCGGGCGTCCTCGTGGTGATTCTCGGCGGGAAGGCGATCTCGCCGAAGATCCCCGGCGCCCTCGTCGCCGTCCTCGGGTCGATGTTCATCAGCTGGCAGTGGAATCTGGCCAGCCACGGGGTGGCCACGCTGGGCCCGGTGCCGGGCGGTCTGCCGAGCATCAGCTTCCCGTCAGTGCCGCGAAGTGACATTCCCGAACTCCTCGCCACCGCCGTCTCGATCTTCGTCCTGATCCTCGCCCAGAGCGCAGCGACGTCGCGGGCCTACGCCGCCAAGTACAGCGACAAGTTCGACGAGAACGTCGACCTGGTCGGCCTCGGTGCGGCCAACATCGGGGCCGCGTTCACGGGCACATTCGTGGTGAACGGCAGCCCGACAAAAACCCAGATGGTCGATGGTGCGGGCGGCAAGAGCCAGCTCGCATCGCTCACCACGGTCGGCATCGTGGCCATCGTCCTGCTCTGGCTCACCGTGCCGCTGCAGTACATGCCCGAGGCCGTGCTCTCCACGGTGGTCTTCCTGATCGGCATCGAGTTGATCGACATCGCTGGAATGAAGCGAGTGTGGAGGCTCCGGCGCGACGAGTTCGTGGTCGCAGCGATCACCGCCGCCACGGTCGTACTCGTCGGTGTCCTGCAAGGGATCATTATCGCGATCGTCCTGTCACTCATCGACCACCTCCGACGGTCCTACCGACCGCCCACAGCCGTGATGACGCGGATGAGCGGCGCCCATGCTGGCGATTGGTCTGCCGGGAAGGTCACTCCGGATGTGCGCACCGAACCTGGCTTGGTGGTGTATCGGTTCTCCGCACCGCTCTACTACGCGAACGCCGAACACTTCACCGAAGAGCTGCTCGCGTTCGGCACCTCCGACGATCCACCCGAGTGGGTGTGCGTGTACGCGGCCGCCATACCCGATGTCGACATGTCAGGCGCCGAATCGCTCAAGTCGATACTCGCGAACCTCTCAGCCAACGGTGTGACGCTCGTGTTCGCCGAGGTCATGGCCGAGGTCCGAGAGGAGTTCGACCGTTACGAGCTCACCGAGCTGATCGGCCCCGAGCACATCTTCCCGTCCGTCGCGGCCGCCGAGCAGGCCTTCCGGGCGCGCTCAAACGTCTGAACGGGAGCGGGCTGCGACCCCGTACGGTGGGAGCAGCAGGTATGCGCCGACGTAGAAGCAGACGGCGCCGACGAACGTGCCGAGGTTGACGATCGTGATGTTGAGCTCCTGACCGGTGTCGAGGGTGAACGACCCGAGGGCTGACAGCATGAAGAAGATCGACCCGACGTAGTTCAGCAATGACCCCCACCAGTCGGGATCGTCGGAGATCACCCGCCACAGACGGTGGCACACGGCGAGCCAGAAGAAGTGGCTTGCCACGAGGAACGCAATGCATCCGAGGAAGTCGGGGGCCCAGACGAGCCGGTTGGCCTCCTCGACGGTGGTCAACGTGTCGGCCAACGCACGGATCGTGTTCACGTTGAAGAACAGGGTGCCGATGAACTGGATCAGCGCCGCCCACCACAGCAACTTGTGGGGCTGCCAGGCCCACAGCCGGAGTCGCCGACCGTCACCCTTGAGTGGATCGTTGACGATCTGGACGAGCTGGCTGTAGCCCGCCGTGGTGAAGAAGATCGAGCCGACGACGAACGTGATCCCGACGACACGGGCATCCATCAGTTGCGAATATGGAGGAAACGAGCCGAGCGCGAACAGGAACGATCCCACCATGAACAGCACCGCGATTCTCCATTGGAGATCGCTGGGGTTCCAGCTCAGCTCACGACGCCACTGCATCGTTCCTCCTTGCGGCCGTCATGGCCCACCCGTCACGTGTGGCTGAAGCTCGGAACTGGTGCCGGATGCGT
>DASQFE010000577.1:0-7950 GCA_035633295.1 Ilumatobacteraceae bacterium
GACCTGGGCGACGGCCTCGCGCAGAGCAAGTGATCCGGCCATCCTGTAGCTCATCTCCGAGGAGTCGACCGCGTGGTGCTTTCCGCCGGTACACACGGCGCGGACGTCGACGATCGGGAAGCCGTCGCGTCCGCCACGCTCCATGGCTTCTTCGACACCGGCACCGACGGCGGGCACGAGGTTCTTCGGGATCACACCGCCGCTCACCTCGCTGCGGAACTCGAAACCGGAACCGGAGGGGAGCGGCTCGAAGCGCACGGTTGCCACACCGAACTGGCCGTGGCCGCCGGTCTGCTTCTTGTACCTGCCCTCCACCTCGACCGGCGCGGCGAGCGTGGCGCGGTAGGCCACGCGTACATCCTCGACGTCGAGTTGCACCCCGGCGCGCTCGATGCGTGACAGCGCGACTCGTACGTGCGTCTCGCCACCGCCGCTGAGCACGGTCTGGCCCGTCGAGTCGTCGTGATGGACAGCGAGGGTGGGGTCCTCGATGCTGAGACGGCGCAGTGTGGTAGCCAGCCGGTCCTCGTCGGACTGCTTGGCCGTGGCGATCGCCATGCCGTACACCGGGCGGGGCAGAAGCGGCAGCACGGCGGTGACCGGTGTGCCGTCGGGGGCGAGCGTGTCACCGGTACGGGTGTCGGTGAGCTTGGTCACCGCCACGATGTCGCCGGCGCCGACCGTGTCGACATGGGTCTGCGCGCCGCCCGTCAGCGAGATCAGGTTGTGCAACCGCTCCTTCGTGCCCGTTCGTGAGTTGACGAGGACGTCGTCGGAGCGGATCGTGCCGGAGAGCACCTTCAGGATGGAGATCTGGCCGAGGAACTCGTCGATGGTCGTCTTGAACACGAGCACGAGCGGTGGCCCGTCGGGGTCGGGCGAGATGTCGACCGTGCCGCCGGCTGCCTCCACGACGGAGGGGCCGCGATCGCCGGGTGCCGGGCCGACGCGGCAGATGAAGTCGGCGAGCTGCTCGACGCCGATCGGGGCGGTGGCCGATCCGCACAGCACGGGGAAGGCGAGGCCGCGGTCGACGGCGTCGTGGAGGAGGCGTTCGAGTTCCTCGGGTGACGGTTCGGTGCCCGACAGATACTGCTCGAGGAGGTCGTCGTCGAGTTCGATCACGTCCTCGACGAGATGTTCGTGTTCGACGCGTTCGGCCTCGGCGAGGTCGGTGGGGACATCGACGAGTTCCGCGTGGCCGGAGTCGTACACGAAGGCGTGGTGGGTCAGTAGGTCGGTCACGCCGTGGAAGCTCGACTCCTCGCCGATGGGGAGTTCGGTCGGGTCGGCGTGGGAGCCGAACACCTCGCGCACCTGCGCGAGGGTGCGGTCGAACGACGACCGTTCCCGGTCGAGCTTGTTGACGAACACGATTCTCGGGATGCCCAGCTCGGTGGCGTGGCGCCACAGTACGACGTCTTGCGACTGGACGCCGGCGACGCCGTCGACGACGAACACGGCGAGGTCGGCAGCGCCAAACCCGAGGAGTGCCTCGCCCCGGAAGTCGGCGTAGCCGGGCGTGTCGATGAGGTTGATGCGGTGGTCGTTCCAGTCGAATGACGCAACCGACAACGAGATCGACTGTTGGCGGTCGCGTTCCTCCGGATCGTGGTCCATCACCGTCGACCCCCGCTCGACCGTTCCCGGCCGGGCGATCACTCCCGCCCGGAAGAGCAGCGCCTCCGCGAGGCTCGTCTTGCCGCTGGCGTTGTGACCGACGAGCACAACATTCCTGATTCGTCCCGTGGACCGCATGGGCACCCCTTTCGTGGGTGCAAGTCTCCACCGCGCCGGCGTCACCTCGCAACGGACCAACGGCCCGATCCGTGCTCGCCGCCGCGGTCGGGTTCAGCTACAGGACACAAGCCCTGATCAGTTCGAGACACCCGAGACGCCTCGAGCGAGCGTTCGCCGGGGGTGAAAAGCACGAGGCGAGCACGGCTCAGGCCGAGGGGGATCCTGCGACGGCTGTCCTGGCGCCGTTGTTGCGGCTGGATCTGACGGCCGCGTCGACGAACTCGACACCCCTCAAGCCGTCGAGTGCATTTGGGAAGTGGAGCGCCATCGGGTCGGGGGTCCGCCCGGATCGCCGTGCGGCGATCGCCTCGGCGGCGTCGGAGTACACGTTGGCGAACCCTTCGTGGAAGCCCTCCGGGTGACCGGCGACGATCCGGCTCGCCCGTGCAGCGAGCGGGAGTGTGCCGGGGCCGTTGGGTGTGCGGATCTCCATCGGCGCTCCCGCGGGTCGGAAGGTCAGCTGGGTCGGTACCTCCTGCATCCACTCGATGGTGCCACCGGTGCCCGACACCCGCAGGCGCAGACAGTTCTCCACCCCGGTGGCTGCCTGCGTCACCCAGAACGAGCCACGTGCGCCGTTGTCGAACCGCAGCATGGCACCGGCGTAGTCGTCGACGAGACGGTTCGCGACGATGTGCCCCACGTCGGCGGCGACCTCGTCGACCTCCCTGCCGGTGACGAACCGGACGAGGTTGTGGGCATGGGTCCCGATGTCGCCGAGGACGAGCGACGGCCCGCCCAGCACGGGGTCGTATCGCCAGGGGAGCTCCCCGTCGGGATCGGGATCGCGCGCCGCTGCCTTGCCGCCCTGCACGTACTCGACCTGCACCAACTGGATTTCGCCGAGCTGACCGTCGGCCACCATGGCGCGGGCCTGACGCACCAGTGGGTACCCGGTGTAGTTGTGCGTGAGACAGAGCACGAGACCGGTCTCCTCGACCGCGGCGACGACATCGCGTGCGTCTGCGAGCGTGTTGGTGACGGGCTTGTCGCAAATCACGTCGAAGCCGTGCCTGAGCGCAGCCACCGCGTACCGGTGGTGGCTGTCGTTCGGGGTCATGATGGCCACGACGTCGGCGCCGTCGGGCCGTGCCTGCTCCATGGCGAAGAGTTCGTCGGCGTCGAAGTACGCACGGTCGTCGGAGATACCGATCGCCGTTGCCGCCGCACGTGACCGGTCGGGATCCGACGACAGGACGCCGGCAACCAGTTCATAACGATCGTCGAGCCGAGCCGCAGTTCGATGCATCGCCCCGATGAAGCTGCCAGGTCCGCCGCCGATGACGGCCAGGCGGAGGCGCCGCCCGAGCATCTCGAAGACGGGATTCGAATCCAACGTGGTGCTCCTCGCCGTGGGTGATGGCTGGACAGTACAACCGCTGCCCATCTCCCCGTTTGCGTTGCAGTTCGGTTGGCCCGCTTCAACCGAACTGCAACGCAAACCGGTCGGCAGGGAGGCTGGCGGCACCGGGATTCGAGACGTGACGGATGGCTCGTCGCACAGCGAGCGGTTGTCGTCATGTGTTCGTAACATTGTGTCCTCGACCACCAGGCCAAGCCAGGCAGTGCCTGCGCCCATGCGGTATGCGGACCCGATGTCGGTCGCACCCGCCAAGGAGTGTCATGACCCCCCAATCCCCAGCTCGCGGCGTGCACGCGCACCGGAATCTCGTTCGCCGATCCGCCGCGTTTCTCGTCGCGGCGGTCGTCGTCGGAGGCGTGCCGGTCGTCGCGCACGCCATCACCGCAGAGCCCATCACCGTCGAGCCGGCCACCGAGCCCGCACCCGAGTCGCCCGCGGCCACAGAGCCGGCGCCGGCGGAGACGGCCCCACGCCCGGACTCGCCGATCGCGGATCTCGGAAAGGACCTCCGCGCCGCCGCCGTGCCGGTCGTCGAGGAAGCGGTGCCGTCCGAGCCTGCACCAGTGGCCGAGGTCGCACCGGCGGGCACGTCCGCAGACCAGTGGGCCGCGCTGCGCAACTGCGAATCGGGCGGCGACTACTCGATCACCAACCCGTCCGGAAAGTACCGCGGCGCCTACCAATTCGATCGGTCGACGTGGAACTCGGTCGCCGAGCGTCATTCGCCGGTGCTCGTCGGCGTCGACCCGGCCGCCGCCTCACCTGCTGACCAGGACGCGATGGCGTTCGCCCTGTTCGCCGAACGCGGCGCTCGCCCGTGGCCGCATTGCGGTCGTCACCTGAACTGAACGCGCCGGCGGCTCGAGCCGGTCTTTCCGGACCCGACCCCGAAAGACCGACTGCCACACCCCTGGGTCATGATGGGGAAATGGCGGAACGACTTCTCACTCCTTCGAAGATCACGGCGTGGCTCGACTGCGCGCACTTCCTCACGTTGAGACACGAGGTCGAGGCCGGCACCCGCACGGTCGAGCGCAGCCCGTTCGGCGAGATGGCCCAGATGCTGCTCGACAAGGGGCTCGAACACGAGCAGGCGGTGCTCGATCGCTACCGCGCCGATGGGCTGTCGGTGTTCGAGGTTTCCGAGCGTGAGAAGAACGAGTCGTTCCAGCACTGGGTCGACCGAGTCGGCAACGTGTTGGCCGAGGGTCACGATGTGGTGTTCCAGATGCCGTTCGTGCACGACGGCATCCGGGGCGTCGCCGACTTCCTGCGTCGGGTCGACGACGCCGAGGCCGGCACGTTCACCTACGAGCCGATCGACGCCAAGCTCGCCCGCAACGCGGCCAAACCCGGCCACGTGCTGCAGCTTTGCTTCTACGCCGAGGCGATCGAGGCGACCACCGGCCGACTGCCGGAGCGGATGCACATCGAGTTGGGGTCGGGTCGCGTCGAGACGGTCAGGGTGGCCGACGTGCTGGCCTACTGGCGGCGGCTTCGTGGCCAGCTGGCGAAGCTCCTGACCGAGGGAGTCGCGGTCGACACCCGGCCCAAGCCATGTGATCACTGCCAGTTCTGCGAGTTCGAGCTGGTGTGCGAGGCCGACTGGCGCGCTGCCGATTCGCTTGTGCACGTGGCCGGTGTCCGCAACGCTGATCGCCTGACGCTGCAGCAGGACGGGGTGAGGACGATCGCTGCGCTCGCCGAACTCGACCGGGAGGTGGAGGGCCTCGACCCCGCCCGGCGTGACACGTTCGTCCGCCAGGCCCGCCTCCAGGTGCAGGCGCGCAACGAGCCCGACGCCAAGCCGCCGTTCGAGTTGCTCACTGCCCCGTCCGACACCGACCACGACCCGCTCGAGGACGACCTCGACGCGCCCGATCCGATCGGGTTCGCCGCGCTCCCCGCGCCCGACGACGGCGACATCTTTCTCGACTTCGAAGGCCACCCGTTCTGGCATGCCGACGCCGAACTGTTCTTCCTGTTCGGCCTCATCGAGCTCTCGCCAGCGGGCGTGTGGGAGTTCACCGCGTTCTGGGCGCACGACAAGGCCGAGGAGGCCGTCGCCACGAAGGCGCTCGTCGACCATCTCGCCGCTCGCCGAGTGCAGTTCCCCGACATGCACGTGTACCACTACAACCACACCGAGCGCTCGTCGCTCGAGCGGCTGGTGAAGGAGCACGGCGTCGCCGAACTCGCGCTCGAACAGCTGATCACCACCGGCCAGTTCGTCGACCTCCTGCCCATCGTGCGCGGTGCGATGCAGGTCGGTGTCGAGGGCTACGGCCTCAAGCACATCGAGCGCCTCACCGATTACGAGCGCGGCCACGAGATCGACCGCGGCTCCGGCGCGGTCGTCGAGTATCAGCGGTGGATGGCGTCACGCGATCAGGCCGGCCTCGATCGGATCTCGGCGTACAACGAAGACGACGTGCGTGCCACCCGGGCGCTGCGCGACTGGTTGGTGACGCAACGCCCGGCCGATGTGCCGTGGCGGGCGGCGGTGCTCGGGCGTGACGAGCCTGATGCTGAACTCGACGCCCGGATCGAAGCGCTCCATGCGTTCGGGACCGGCACAGTTGAGCACCTGATGGGTGACCTGGTCGGCTACTGGCGTCGCGAGCGCCAGGTGGTCAACGCCGACGCCTACCGCCTGTCGATCGCGGACGAGGCCGATCAGTTCGAGTCGTTGTCGGCGATCGCCCGGCTGACGTTCCGCGGCTTCGAGCCGCAACTCCTGAAGAACGGCAAGCCGGCGAAATGGCCGTGGGCGAGGTTCAGGTTCCCGCCGCAGCCGATCGATCCTGACATCAAGAAGGGGTCGGAACTGATCGTCGCCGTGAACGAGCAGGAGTGGGTCTTCTTCAAGGTGGCCGCGATCGACACCGCCGCCGGTGAGTTGGCGGTGACATGGGATGGCAAGGCCGAAGAGCAGGCGGTGACTCCGTCGTCGCTCGTCCACTACAAGTGGTTTCACGAAAGAGCGAAGCTGAACGCTGTCGAGGAGTTGGCCGACGAGATGTTGGCGGGTCGCGCCGATCGGGTCGGTCATGCGATGTTGCGTCGGGATCTGCCTGTGTTCAAGCCGGGCCGCGGGCCCGATGGGGGCGTGTTCGTGGGTGACGTGGCCGCGATCTGCGGGTGGGCGACCGGGCTCGACCGGAGCTATGTGCCGATCCAAGGGCCGCCGGGCACCGGTAAGACGTTCAACGGTGCGCACATGATCCGCACGCTCGTGAACGCCGGTATGAGGGTGGGCGTTACGGCGATGAGCCATGCGGCGATCGACAACGTGATGCAGGCCGTGGTCGATCGGTTCGAGGCCGAGGGCGATTCGGAGAAGTTGCGGGCGGTCCGCAAGGCGAAGGACGGCCCGGTTGGCGGCATCAAGTACGTCGACGACAACCGCAACGTTGCCGAGGGCGAGTTCAACGTGATCGCCGGGACCACGTGGCTGTTCGCGAGCCAGGTGATGCGTGACAACCCGGTCGACGTGCTGGTCGTCGATGAGGCGGGCCAGCTCGGCCTCGCCGACACGGTGGCAGCGACGATCTCGGCGACCAACGTGATCCTGCTCGGTGATCCGCAGCAGTTGCCGCAGGTTTCGAAGGCGAGCCACCCGGGCGGTGCCGGTGCGAGTGCGCTCGAGCATCTGCTGGGCGACGAGCTGACGGTGCCGGCCGACCGTGGCGTGCTGTTGGAGACGACGCGGCGGATGCATCCCGACGTGTGCGAGTTCATCTCCGAGGTGATGTACGGCGGCAAGCTGCACAGCCACTCGACCTGTGCCGGCCAGTCGGCCGCCGGCCAGACGGGCCTGGGTTGGCTGCGAGCCGAGCACAAGGGATGCTCGACTGAGTCGCCGGAGGAGGCTGCGATCGTCGTCGCGAAGGTGGAGGAGTTGCTCGGGCAACCCTGGACCGATCAGCACAGCGTGACCCGCCCATTGACGGTCGCCGACTTCATGGTGGTCGCGCCGTACAACGATCAGCGTCGCTGTATCGAGGCGGCGATGCGGGCGAACCGGGTGACGAGGGGTGTCGACGTCGGCACGGTCGACAAGTTCCAGGGCCAGGAAGCAGCGGTGGTGTTGTTCTCGATGACGACGTCGTCGGCGGAGTTCATGCCCCGTACCGCCGACTTCCTGTTCTCGAAGAACCGTCTCAACGTGGCGATCAGCCGGGCGAGGTGCCTCGCCTACCTGGTGTGCACCGACGAACTGTTGGACACCCGCGCCCGCGACGTCGAGGAGATGGCGCTGATCTCGGCACTGTGCTCATTCGTCGAGCGGACCGGCTGATCGCGGCATTTGTGTGAGCGACGACGTCCAATCACGACGTGATTGCTCACACAAATCGGCGGCTGGCTCGTCGATTCGACATCTCACCGGTGATCCTCCCGACATTGCGGAGCGGGCAACTCGGTTCCTCGGGGCTGAGCGTGTCTTGTTGCTGGCCGATCTGGTCGTCGCTGAAACGGTCGACGTCTTGGAATCTTGATCGACTCGCAAACACCGCCTCCTGTCGTACGATCGCTCCGTGTCCGACACCTCGCAACGAAGCAATGGTGTCGGTCTGCGTTCGGTGCTGCGCTGGCTCCTCGGTGGCGCCCTGATCGTCGCCGGGATCGGTCATCTCACTACGCAACGCGCCGAGTTCCAGGCACAGGTGCCGGGGTGGTTCCCGATCGATGAGGACCTCGTTGTCATCGCGTCAGGCATCGTCGAAATCGCACTCGGCGCTGCCCTGATCGCGTTGCCTCGTCACCGGGTCATCGTCGGAACGATC
>DASQFE010000578.1:0-11084 GCA_035633295.1 Ilumatobacteraceae bacterium
GACCTCGTCGAACTCAGCCTCGGCGAACTGATCGACGAACTCAGGGCCACCAAGCAGGAGGCGCTCAACCTGCGTTTCCGCAACGCGACCGGCCAGCTCGAGAACACCGCCGAAATCGGCAAGGTGCGCAAGCAGGTCGCTCGTATCAACACCCTCATCCGTCAGCGTGAGATCGCTGCGGCCGAGGCCGGACAGTGACGGTGACTGACATGCCAGAAACGACAGACACAGAAGTGCTCGCAACCGGCGAGGGAAGCGCCAGCGACGAGCCGGAAGCGCCGCGAGCCGAAAGCGCAGCGGACGGCGAGCGCGCGGCAAGGAAGGTCCGCGAGGGCACGGTCGTGTCGAACGCGATGGACAAGACGGTCGTCGTGGCCGTCGTCGATCGTGTGCGCCACGCCAAGTACAACAAGTTCATCGTGCGCACCAAGAAGCTCTACGTCCACGACGAGACCAACGACGCCAATGTCGGCGACAAGGTCCGCGTGATGGAGACCCGTCCGCTCAGCAAGAACAAGCGCTGGCGCATCACTGACATCCTCGAGAGGGCCAAATGATTCAGCAGGAGTCCCGGCTTCGCGTCGCCGACAACTCGGGCGCCAAAGAAGTGCTGTGCATCAAGGTCCTCGGTGGCACCCGCCGTCGCTACGCCTCGATCGGCGACATCTTCGTCGCCACGGTCAAGGACGCGATTCCGGGCGCAGCCGTCAAGAAGGGCGAAGTCGTCAAGTGCGTCGTCGTTCGCGTGAAGAAGGAGAAGCGTCGTCCCGACGGCAGCTACATCCGCTTCGACGAGAACGCCGCCGTGCTCATCAAAGACGACCTCACGCCCCGCGGCACCCGCATCTTCGGCCCGGTCGGGCGCGAACTGCGTGACCGCAAGTTCATGCGAATCGTGTCGCTGGCACCGGAGGTGTTGTGAGATGAAGCTCAAGAAGGGTGACACCGTCGAGGTGATCACCGGCAAAGACAAGGGCAAGCAGGGCGAGATCGCCTTCGTCTTCCCGAAGACCAACAAGATCATCGTGAACGGCGTCAATGTGGCGTCGAAGCACCAGAAGGCCCAGCGCGCCAACGATGCTGGTGGCATCATCGAAAAGGACATGCCGCTCGACGCCAGCAACGTGATGCTGGTGCACAAGGGCAAGAAAGTCCGCGTTGGCTATCAGACCAAGGACGACGGCACCAAGGTGCGCATCGCCCGCCCGAGCGGAGAGGTCATCGGATGAGCACCGCAACAGCGACTGACATCCCGCGCCTGAAGGCGCGTTACAACGACGAGATCAAGGCCAAACTGCAGGAGGATCTGGGCATCCAGAACGTCATGCAGGTGCCGAATCTCGAAAAGATCGTGATCAACATGGGCGTTGGCCGCGCTGCCGGCCAGCCGTCGCTGATCGAAGGCTGCGTCGCCGACCTCACGATGATTTCGGGCCAGAAGCCCGTCGTCACCAAGGCCCGCACCTCGATCGCCAACTTCAAGCTCCGTGAGGGCCAGGCGATCGGCGTGAAGGTCACCCTGCGCGGCGACCGCATGTGGGAGTTCCTCGACCGGTTGATCTCGGTTGCGATCCCCCGCATCCGCGACTTCCGGGGCCTGCCGGCGCATTCGTGGGACGGCCACGGCAACTACACGTTCGGGCTCAACGAGCAGACGATGTTCGCCGAGATCGACCCGGACAAGGCCGACCAGCCTCGGGGCATGGACGTCACCATCGTGACGACTGCCCACGACAACGACACCGCGAAGGCCCTCCTCGAGGCGTACGGCTTCCCCTTCAAGAAGGGTGTCGACGCCGACAACGAGCCTCGCAAGAAGAAGAACCGTGGCCCCCGCTACGGCGGCAAGAAGTGAACTGAGGCGACGACATGGCAAAGAAAGCACTGATCAACAAGGCCAACGCGAAGCCGAAGTTCAAGGTTCGCGGATACACACGCTGCCGCCGCTGCGGCCGCGCCCGTTCGGTCTATCGCAAGTTCGGCCTCTGCCGCTTGTGCCTGCGAGAGCTCGCACACGCCGGCGAGATCCCCGGTCTGACGAAGTCGAGCTGGTGAGGAGACAACCATCATGATGACCGATCCCATCGCCGACATGCTCACGCGTGTTCGCAACGCCAACACCGCCAAGCACGACGAGGTGCGCATGCCCTCGTCGAAGCAGAAGGTCGCGCTCGCCGAGGTCCTCCGCAAGGAGGGCTACATCTCGAGCTTCGAGACCGCACCGTCACCCAGGGGTGTTGGTGAAGTGCTCACGATCCACATGAAGTACTCGCCCGATCGTGATCGCACGATCATGGGTCTGCGTCGCATCTCGACGCCGGGCCTTCGCGTGTACCGCAACGCCGGCACCGTCCCCCGAGTTCTCGGCGGCCTCGGTGTTGCTGTCCTGTCCACCTCCCACGGCCTCATGACCGACCGCGAGGCGCGCAAGCGCCACGTCGGCGGCGAGGTCATGTGTTACGTCTGGTGACCCGGACCGGATCGAAGGAGAAGTAGGAACGACATGTCCCGTATCGGAAAGGCACCCATTGCTGTGCCCGCAGGCGTCGACGTCAAGCTCGACGGCCGCCACATCTCGGTGAAGGGCCCAAAGGGCACGCTCGAGCGTGAGCTCCCCGGCACCATCACCGTCAGCCAGGACGGCGACACCCTGTTGTGTGAACGCCCGAACGACGAGAACAAGACCAAGGCAATGCACGGGCTCACCCGCAGCCTCGTCAACAACATGGTCATCGGCGTCACCGATGGGTTCACCAAGAACCTCGAGATCGTCGGCGTCGGCTACCGCGCCGAGGCTCAGAGCCCGAGTCTGCTGCGCCTGAACCTCGGGTTCAGCCACTCGGTCGACGTCAAGGCTCCCGACGGCATCACGTTCGAGGTCCCCGTTCAGACGCAGGTCATCGTGTTGGGTATCGACAAAGAAGTGGTCGGCCAGGTGGCCGCCAACATCCGCAGTATTCGCAAGCCCGAGCCCTACAAGGGCAAGGGTGTCCGCTATGCGGGCGAGCGAGTGCTGCGCAAGGCCGGCAAGGCCGGAAAGAAGTAACGGAGCGTCATGACCAAGATCGCCGAAGCCCGTCGCAGTGGCCGCATCCGCCGCCACCGTCGCGTCCGCAAGAAGATCCACGGCACCGCAGCGCGTCCGCGCATGGCGGTGTTCCGTTCGAACAAGCACCTGTCCGTACAGGTGATCGACGACGATGCCGGCACCACGCTCGCTTCCGCTTCGACGAATGAAGCCGACCTGCGCTCCGCAGGCACCGGCGCAAGCGTCGAGGCAGCCGCTCGGGTGGGCCAGCTCATCGCCGAGCGCGCCAAGGCCGCTGGTGTCGACAAGGTCGTGTTCGACCGTGGTGGCTTCGCCTACCACGGTCGAATCGCTGCCGTTGCATCCGCTGCCCGTGAAGCAGGACTGGAGTTCTGATGTCGTTCCCCATGAACAATGACAACCGCGGCGGTGGCCGCGACAGCCGTGGCGGTGGCCGCGATGGTCGCGACAGCCGTGAGGGCGACGACAGCGGACTGCGCGAGTCGCGAGTCATCACGATCAACCGTGTGGCCAAAGTGGTCAAGGGTGGGCGTCGGTTCTCCTTCACCGCTCTCGTGGTGATCGGTGACGGCAATGGTCGCGTCGGTCTCGGCTACGGCAAGGCGAAGGAAGTTCCTCTCGCCATTCAGAAGGGCACCGAGGAAGCCAAGCGCAACCTCTTCGAGGTGCCGATGGCCGGAAGCACCATCATCCACCCTGTTCTCGGCACCACCGGTGGCGGCAAGGTCATGATGAAGCCCGCAGCACCCGGTACCGGCGTGATCGCCGGCGGTGCCGCCCGAGTCATCCTCGAAGAGGCCGGCGTGCACGACGTGCTCTGCAAGTCGTTGGGTTCGGCCAACCACATCAACGTCGCTCGTGCGACCGTCGCCGGGCTCAAGTCGCTCCAGCGTCCCGACCAGATAGCGGCCCGCCGTGGTCTGGCGGCCGAGGAGTTCGTACCCAAGGGTCTGCTCAACGCCTACAACGAGCGCCAGAAGACCCGTTCGGGTGCCGGCGCCGCCGCCACAACCGCCGGGAGTACAGAATGAGCCAGTCCACCACCAACGCGGCCACCATCACCGTCACGCAGGTCAAGTCGTCGATCGGCACCAAGCCCAAGCACCGCGGCACGCTGCGTGCGCTCGGCCTCGGCAAGATCGGCCGATCGAACACACTGCCCGACCGGCCGGAGATCCGCGGCATGATCGCCCGGGTTCCGCACCTCATCAACGTGGTCGATTCGGCCGCTCAGAAAGAGAGCTGACCATGCAGGTCCACGATCTCGCTCCGTCGCCAGGCGCCACGAAGAACGCCAAGCGCGTCGGTCGCGGTACGGGCGGCAAGGGCGGCAAGACTGCCGGCCGCGGCAGCAAGGGCCAGCGCGCCCGCAATACCGTTGCGCGCGGGTTCGAAGGCGGCCAGACACCGCTCAAGCAGCGCGTCCCGAAGCTGAAGGGGTTCAACAACCCGTTCCGCGTCGAGTACCAGGCCGTCAACCTGCATGCCCTCGGCGATCTCGTCGAGAAGACCGGCAACCCCACGGTCGACCCCGAGGTGCTCGTCGCCAATGGTGTCGTCCGCAAGAAGTCGTTTGTCAAGGTGCTCGCCCGGGGAGAGATCTCGACCAAGGTCGACCTGCATGTCCACGCGATCTCCTCGGCCGCTGAAGCAGCCGTGAAGGCCGCAGGCGGTACGGTCACCCTGATCGAACTTCCCTTCCGCGAAGAAGGCAAGGCCGGGCGACCGGCGGTCAAGGGCAACCAGTTCGCCAACCGCTGATCTGATCAGCATCCAACCGCAGCACGACGTGAAGAAGGACCTCCCCGCGTGATCTCCAGCTTGATGAACATCTTCAAGGTCCACGACCTTCGAAACAAGATCCTGTTCGTCATCGCAATGGTCGCGGTCTATCGGTTCGGTGTTGCCATTCGTGTTCCCGGTGTCGACCCGATCGCCATCGAGCAGTTGCGTGAATCGGCCGGCCAGCAGGGCGCGCTCGGTTTCTTGAACCTGTTCTCGGGCGGAGCGTTCGAGAGCTTCTCGATCTTCGCGCTCGGCATCATGCCGTACATCACGGCCAGCATCATCATGCAGGTACTCGGTGTCGTGATCCCGAAACTGGAGGAGCTCCAGAGCGAAGGCGCCGTCGGCCAGCGCAAGATCACCCAGTACACCCGCTACCTCACGATCGGCCTTGCCACACTGCAGGCCACGGGGCTCGTGTTCATCTTCGGCACCGGTCGCGGCACGGCGTTCTTCTCGGCTGCGAGCGCCGCGCCGACAGTGCCATTGCTCCCCGACGGTGTGTGGCCACGTGGCTATCTGATCATCCCCACGCTCGTCGCAGGTACTGCGGTGCTGATGTGGATGGCCGAGATGATCTCGCAGCGCGGTATCGGCAACGGCATGTCGATGATCATCTTCGCCTCGGTCGTGTCATCGCTCCCCGGCGGCTTCTGGAGCATCCTCGTGCTCAACGGCACGTTCTGGTTCGTTGCCATGGTGCTGCTGACCTTGTTCATCATCGTGGCCGTCGTGTACGTCGAACTCGGGCAACGAAGAATTCCGGTGCAGTTTGCCAAACGTGTGGTCGGTCGCCGGATGATGGGTGGCCAGAACACCTACATCCCGCTGAAGGTCAACCAGTCGGGCGTGATCCCGATCATCTTCGCCAGCTCGATTCTGCTACTGCCCGTGATCATGACGCAGTTCCTGGGCTCGGGCGAGGGATGGCGTGGCGAGATCGCCAGCTTCGTCGACAAGTACATCGTGAACCCTCAGAACTTCGTGTACATCACGATTTTCGCCGTCCTGATCATCGCGTTCGCCTACTTCTACAACTCGATTGCGTTCGACCCGATCCGCCAGGCCGACCAGTTGCGGCGCCAGGGTGGATTCATCCCCGGTGTTCGCCCGGGTCCGCAAACTGAGCGCTACCTTGGCAAGGCCGTCAACCGCATCACACTGCCGGGAGCCGTGTTCATCGCGATCATTGCGATCCTGCCCTACATCTTGCTGATCGTCGCCGGCATCAGCACGTTCGCCTTCGCCGGAACGGCGGTCCTCATTTCGGTGGGTGTCGCACTCGAGTTGATGCGCCAGATCGACAGCCAACTGACGTTGCGCAACTACGAGGGATTCCTCAAGTAGGTCGGTTGTGATCCCCGGCGCCCGGCTCATCATCCTCGGGCGACAGGGTGCCGGCAAGGGCACGCAGTGCGTGCGACTGTCACGGCACTTCGTCGTTCCGCACATCTCCACCGGAGACATGCTGCGCGCGGCGACCCGTGAGGGCAACGAACTCGGCCTGATGGCCAAGCAGGTGATGGACGCCGGCGGGCTCGTCGGCGACGACATCATGATCGGTCTCGTCGACCATCGATTGTCGGCTCCCGACGCTTCCACGCGGGGCTACATTCTCGACGGCTTCCCCCGCACGATCGACCAGGCTGATGCCCTCGATCGCATCGCCGGTGAGCGACCCATCGACGTGGTGCTCGACCTCAACGTGCCGCGTGAGATCGTGCTCGAGCGGATCTCGGCGCGCCGGGTGTGTCGTGACTGTGGCACGAACTACACGGCAAGCGGCAACGTTCCCGACCCGTGGATCTGCGATGTATGCGGTGGCGACGTGAAGCAGCGAGCCGACGACACGCCTGAGTCGGTGAACCGCCGCCTCGACCTGTACGAGGAGCAAACCTTCCCGCTCATCAAGCACTACGGCGATCAGAACCGCCTCGTGGTGGTCAACGGCATCGGCCATCCCGACGACGTGTTCGTGCGCTTGGTCAAGGCCGTCGAAGCCAATCGCAACTGACCAGCATCTCGAACGGTCCGCTGGGAGGGGCGCGGGTGTCGGGCGTGATACTGGTCGATGTGGCACCTTCAGGGACTCGTCGGCGTGGACGCCCGCCTGCGACCGACTCGGCCGACACCAGGCAGGCGATCCTCGACAACGCGCGTCGACTGTTCGCCGAGCGGGGCTTCGGCGCCGTCACCAACAAAGACGTCGCCGTGGCGTCCGGCATCACCACCGGGGCGCTCTACCACTATGTCGATTCCAAGCTCGACCTCTACCTCGCTGTGCACCGCGACATGCAGCGTCGGGTGTACGGGCGATTCGTCGAGGCCGTCGAGGCCTCGACAACCTTCCTGGGACAGCTCGACGGCGTGTTGGAGGCGGCGCACGAACTGAACGTCGAGGATCCGACGTTGGCGTTGTTCGTCGGCACGGTGCGCACCGACATGCGACGCTTTCCCGACGTCGCCGAACGGCTCGAACGCAGCGTCACCGCACGAGATGAGTTCTTCGTCTCGATGGTCGGCGTCGGGGTGGCCTCGGGCGAAATACGTCCTGGTGACCGCGACCTCGTCGTCGAGTTCGTCCGCATCCTCCTGATCGGCCTCACCGAGGGTGGCTCGGAGTCGCCCGAACGTCATCGGCTGGCGATCGAATCGATACGTGCGCTGCTGCGAGGCGAGCTGATCGTCGAGGTGTCAGAACCAGCCCGCCAGCATCGCGACGCCGAATCCGGCGAAGAGAACCGCTGATGCCACGTTGACCGCGCGGGTCGAGATCCGGTGACCGATCGACCGACCCGCAATGGCGCCCACCATTCCGCTTGACGCAGCGCCGAGTGTCGCCCCGATCCACACGCCGACCGGTGCCGCCTGTGATGCGAGTGTGGCCGTGGTGATCTGGGTCTTGTCGCCCATCTCGGCGATGGCGATCGCCAGTGCGATCGACGCGACGACCTTCGGCCCGGTTGCTCCCCCGAGCGTGTCGACTGACTCGACGTCGGTCTCCTCGATGTCATCGTCACGCCGAAGCGCGAGTACGGCGAAGCCGATGAACACGAGCCCGCTGACGATCTGAATCGGGCGTTCCGGCAGGGCCGCGCCGAGGAGGCCGCCCACGATCACCGCGAGAAGATTGGCGAGTCCGTAGCCGAGCGCGAGGCCGATGGCGACCAGTCGCAACGAATGCTTCGCCCCGAAGCCGAGCGCCAACAGTTGTGTCTTGTCGCCGAGTTCGGCGACGAAGACGACGCCGAACGACGTGACGATCGCGGCGATGACGTCGACCACGCAGATGCGACTTCAGCTGCAGCCGCGTTGGAGGCGCCCGGGGCGAGACCCAGTCAGTTCGCCCTGTTCAGCGATCACCTGCCCGCGCTTGACGGTGGCGACGTAACCATCGGCGGTCTGCATCAGGCGGGTGCCACCGGCGGGGAGGTCGGCAACGAGATGCGGCGGGTGCAGAGTGAGGCGCTCGAGGTCGATCACATTGAGGTCGGCGAGGTGGCCGGGAGCGACGACGCCGCGGTCGGTCCAGCCGACGTGGCGGGCCGTGCGCTGGGTCTGCTGGTGCACGACCTGCTCGAGCGCCAGGAGGTCGCCGCGACTGCGGTCACGTGTCCAGTGGGTGATCGCTGTGGTGGGGAACGTGCCGTCGCAGATCGAGTTGCAGTGGGCGCCGGCATCGGACAGCCCGAACATCGCGTTCGGTGACGTGAGCATCTCGTGGACGTCGTCGAGGCTTCCACGGGCGTAGTTCATCAGCGGGATGTAGAGCAGGCGGCTGCCGTCGTTGTCGAGCAGGAGGTCGTAGAGCAGTTCGTCGGGCCGGGCGCCTGCGGCAGCGGCTCGGCCGGCGACGCTGTCGGCGGGTGTCGGCTCGTAGTCGGGTGGGTCGGCGAGCGGGTACATGCGGTCATAGCCGGAATGCAGGATGCCGACGAACCCCGACGGGGTCGAGGCTGCGTGCTCGTCGAGGAGGGTGCGGCGCATCTCCGGGTTGCGAAGGCGGATGAGCCGCTCGTCGGCGGTGAGTGTGTGGAGCTGGCGGTACGACGGGCAGAACATGAATGGGTTGGCTGTGGCCTGAAGCCCGATGAGCACACCGATCGGCCGGACCGCCACTTGGGCCTTGACGTCGGCACCGGCCGCGTTCCAGCCGTCGATCGCCGCCAGCAACTCCCGGAACCGGTCGGGCGCGTCATCGTTCTGCTGCACGGTGAAGCTCAGCGGTCGGCCGACTTCGGCGGCGATGCGCCCGAGGAGTTCGATCTCGTTGGCGACGAGTTCGTCGTCGGTCGACTGGTAGGCGTCGGAGATCAACTGGATCACACCCGCGTCGGCGCGCCGAAGTGCAGCCGCGATCCCGAGCACTTCGTCGGCTCCGGCGCGCAGCGTGCCGATCTGCTGGCCGCGCGAGGTGCGGTGCACGTAGGTGCGTGACGTGGTGAACCCGAGCGCACCGGCGCGGATCGCCTCCTCGCAGAGTGCCGACATCGTGGCGATCTCGTGGGGCGACGCCACACCTTCGACGTCGGCCCCGCGTTCGCCCATCACGTAGGTGCGCAGCGCCGCGTGCGGAACCTGGGTGCCGACGTCGATGCTCCAGCGCAGCGTGTCGAGCAGGTCGAGGTACTCGGGGAACGTTTCCCAGCCCCAGGTCATCCCCTCGGTGAGAGCGGTGCCCGGGATGTCCTCCACTCCTTCGAGCAGTTCGATCAGGAACTGATGGCGGTCGGGCGCGACCGGCGCGAACCCGACGCCGCAGTTACCGACGAGGATCGACGTGACGCCATTGACCGACGAGGGTGCGAGCTCGGCGTCCCACGTGATCTGGCCGTCGTAATGGGTGTGGATGTCAACCCAGCCCGGGGTGACGATCAGTCGATTGGCGTCGATCTCTCTGCGGCCTGGTCCGATCGGGTCGCCCTCGGGGCCGGACACCGAGACGATGTGTTCACCGTCGATCGCCACGTCGGCGCGAAATCGGTCGGCACCGGTTCCGTCGACGACCACGCCCCCTCGAATCACCAGATCGTGCATACGTGAACGGTACCCCGGCTGTCGGACGCGGCTGAACCCCGCCGTTCCCGGCCCGTTCTGTGCGGAATGTGTCGCAGCATGTGAGACCAATTCCGCCCAGAACCGCCGATTGGCGGGAGGTGCGCTGTGTGGCATAGCACACCGCTGCAGAAATCAGGCGGACCACCCATTGGTTCTCCGAAAAGGCGCCGCTAGCATGACACGCCGGTCTGTTCGCAGACTGCGATGTCCGCATCGGCGCCTGCGCCGGAACAGACGTCGGTGAGCATTGTTGTCATCTCGGTGCCGTCAGCTGTGTGCTGTCGTGCCCGGGTCCGGTTCCAGAACGAGTCCGAGAACGAGTAAGGAGAAGCCCCTGCCAAAGCCAAAGGAAGACGCGATCGTGCTGGAAGGCAAGATCCTCGAATCTCTTCCGAACGCCATGTTCAAGGTCTCGCTCGACAACGGCCATGAAGTCTTGGCGCACATCTCCGGCAAGATGCGGATGCACTACATCCGCATCCTTCCCGGCGACAAGGTGCAGGTGGAACTCACCCCCTACGACCTCACCCGAGGTCGCATTACGTACAGGTACAAATAAGGCACGAGTAGAGAGCAACCATGAAAGTACGACCCAGCGTCAAGCCGATGTGCGACAACTGCAAGGTGATTCGTCGCCATCGTCGCATCATGGTCATCTGCACCAATCCCCGCCACAAGCAGCGTCAGGGCTGAGGGGCACAGGAGAATCAATATGGCACGTATCGCCGGCGTCGACATTCCCCGCGAAAAGCGGTTGGAGATCTCGCTCACCTACATCTTCGGAATCGGGCTTCCCACGTCGCAGAAGATCTGCGCTGAGCTGGAACTCGACCCCAACACCAAGGTGTCCAATCTGACCGAGGACGAGGTCAATCGGATCCGTTCCTACATCGATCAGAACCTCAAGATCGAAGGCGACCTGCGCCGTGACGTGCAGGGCGACATCAAGCGCAAGATCGAGATCGGCTGCCTCCAGGGCGTCCGTCACCGCAAGGGCCTGCCGGTTCGCGGCCAGCGCACCCACACCAACGCTCGTACCCGCAAGGGCCCCAAGCGCACGGTGGCCAACAAGAAGAAGGCAGTGAGGAAGTAATGGCCAAGCCAACTGCGAGCCGTCGTCCGCGCAAGCGCGACCGCAAGAACGTGAGCACGGGCATCGTGCACATCAAGAGTTCGTTCAACAACACGATCG